>DASZQQ010000170.1:0-7646 GCA_035549595.1 Caulobacteraceae bacterium | reverse complement strand
GTCCACGCCCGCTCCAAAGCAGCTCCTGCCCTCGCCTCATACAGTCAAGGCGGCGCTTCGGCCAACGCCGGGGCGAGGACGAGCGGCCCGCGGCCGAAGTGACGCCACAACAGGACCCCGCCCACCGCCGCCGCCGGCAGGGCCGTCAGCACCCCCGCCTGAAGCGGCGCGCCGAGGGCGGCGAGGCCGGCCCCGACGACGCAGGCGCCGAAACAGCCCAGGTCCCAGCCGGCCTCGCACATGATCTGGAACCGCAGCGGACAGGGAGAGGCCTTGGCGAGGTTGTAGGTCGCGCTGGCCAGGGTCGGGATCAGCAGCGGCATGGTGAGCGCCCCGGCCGCGTTGGCGGCGACCGCCAGCCAGGGAACGCCGAGGCTCGCCGCCCGCCCCGCGATCACCAGGGCGGCCGCGCCATAGGCTATGACCACCGCGCGGCGGCCGTGGCCGGCGTCGACGCGGGCGCCAAGCCAGACCCCGCCCGCGGCGCCGACGAGACCCGCCAGCGCCATCGCCCCGCCATAGGCCGCGTAGCTCTGGCGCAGGGTCAGGAAGAGGCCGATCTGCCAGACGAAGAAGAAGCCGGCGTCGAACCAGCCGTCCATGGCGATGATCGCCATCGCCAGCCTGGCCGAGCGGAACGCGCCGGGCGCCTCGGCCTGGACGGCGACGTTCGGCGCGCCGAGAAGCGGCAGGGCCGAGGCGGCCTGGACGAGGCCGATCGCGGCGAAGGTCGGCGTCGGGCCGAACGCCGTCAGCGCCCAGCCGCCGATGAGGGGGGCGACGACCCCGACCGCGGCGACCAGCGCCTCGCGCGCCCCGATCTGGCGCCCGCGGTGCTCGGCGTCGCCGACGGCCGAGAAGTAGGCGTTGTACGACACCCAGTAGAACACCTCGCCTACCGACGAGACGAGGATGAGGGCCAGGAGCCCCGGCCCCACCCCGCGCACCGCGGCCAGCACCGGATACTGCAGCGCCAGGATCAGGATCCCGGTGATCAGGGTCGGCTTCAGGCCGGTGCGCTTGACGATGGGCAGGATCGCCGGGCGCAGGGTAAAGCGCGCCGCCACCGTGGCGGCGATCGCCAGCAGGCACAGCGGGACCGGCACCCCGGCGCGCAGCAGGACCACGAGGTAGAACACCTGCCCGGCCCCCTGGGCCAGGGCCTGGACGCCGGAATGCAGGTTGACGCGGTTGACCGCGCCGTTGGTGAAGAAGGCCATGGAACGCCGATGAAGGAAGGTGGGATCCGCGCCCGCAAAGCCGGGCGGTCGAGGCGGCGCTGAAGCGCTAGACGGCGGGTCCACACATTCGAAGAGGTCTCCTTCGGCGAACGGCACTATCCGGGCGTTTTCGACGCTTGGCAAGGCGTCCGATCGATGGCGATGGTCTTCGGACAGCCGCCTGGAGCAGCCGCTTGCCCAACGTAAGCCTATACTATCGCTGGTTCGAACAGGCGGACGGGCGCGCCCTGCCCGGATCCGCGCCGGCGGAGGCGGTGTTCGAGCGCGTCGCGCCCCTGATGCGGCGGGCGGAGGACGGCGCTTTCCTGATCCTGCCTGACCAGCAGCGCATCCGCGCGGGCCTTTGCGCCCTGGCGATGGCCCGCCACGCACCGGCCGCCCCCGCTCTCTTGAGCCTGCTGCGTCTCCCGGACGAGGAACTCGACACCCTGCTGGGCGACCTCTACCTGGGGGACCTGCCTGGCCTGGTCTATGGGATCGTCGGCGACGACCTCGACGGCCTGGAAGCCCTCGCCCTCGACGACTCCGTTTCAGAGTTCCATCGCTGGGAGGCCGTCAAGGCGCTGGCTTTGCTCGCGCGCGACGGGCGCGCGTCACGGGAGCGAACCGTCGCGTTCCTTGACCGCTTCGACCGTGAGCAGCTGGCGCGCCCGGACAGCCATGCCTGGTTCGGCTGGGAGGAGGCCGTGCTGCTGCTCGGTCTCTTCGACTGGGAGCCCCGGGTGCGCGCGGGGTGGGCCGAGGGAAGGCGGCCGGAAGACGCCGTCAAGGAGTCGGCTGACTGGCTCCTCATGCTGGAGCAAGCGCGCGCTAGTCCCGACGACATCTTCTCGATCATCGAGGACCACAGTTGGCTCGCAACAGCCGGCGCCGACGACATTCCGGCGATGATCCGCTCCCTGGCCGAGCCGCAAGAGGCCGGCGCGTTCGGCGAACTGACCGCGGACGAGCAGGACTGGCTGGTCCGGCTGATGAGAAGCGAGGCCTGGCAGGACGCGGGCGGCGCCTCGCCGGAGGAAGCGGAGGGCTACGTGGCGGCGCTGGCGGTGGGACCGGGCGACTGCGATCCGGCGGAAACGCTTCGCCGACTGAGCCGGCCGACCGACACCGACGATGGTCCGACTCTGGACCGGGATGTCGCCGCCTACGCCGAGGACCTCATCGCGCGCGACGTCGCCAGCGTCCGCCGCCAGCTCGAGGCCGGTCAACCGCTGAACCTCGAATGGCCCGGCGACAGGCTGCCGGCGCAGCAAGCCTGGGCCGTTGGCTTCGTCGCCGCCGTCATCGAGAGACAGGGGGCCTGGGACGCCCTGCGTCTGGAGGAGGACGCGCGGCCGTACTTCGAGATCATCGCCCAGGTCGCCGCGTCGGATGACGTTCGATCGCCACGGGAGGAGCGGAACCTGCGCGACATGGCCGACGGCATGGGCTTCTCGGCCCTCAGCCTCTACCGGTTCTGGCGCGCCCCCCACCGCTTCGTCCCCTTCCCCAGGCCAATCCAGTCGGTGAAAGTCGGCCGCAACGATCCCTGCCCTTGCGGCTCCGGGAAGAAATACAAGAAGTGCTGCGGAGCGGCGGCGTGAGCGAGTTCCAGTACTTCGCGTTCCGCAGCCTCGACCGGGCGCTCTCGGACGAGGACCGCAAGGCGCTGCGCGAGATATCATCGCGCGCGACCATCGATACGCGCCAGTTCGTGAACACCTACGACTATGGCGACTTCCGCGGCGATCCGGATCGGATGATCGACCGCTGGTTCGACCTGTTTCTCTATTTTGCGGATTGGGGCGCGCGCCGCATCTGCGTGAAGCTGCCGCGGTGGGCGGTCGCAGGCGACGATCTGGCCGGGCTCGAGGCGCTGGAGGAGGCGGGGGGAGTCGTCACCGTCCGCGAGGCAGACGGCGTTGTCATCGCCGACTGCTGGCTGGACAACGACGCGGGCGGCGACTGGTCCGACGAGGAAGACCTGGACGCCGCCGTGAACGCCCTCGAGGCGCTACGCCAGGGCGCTCTGGAGGGCGACAGGGGCCTCTTCCAGCTGATGTGGCTCATCGCGGCCGAGTGGTGCGAGGACACTGTCCCGGAGCCCTGGCCCGTCGCGTCGCGCCTCGGTAAGGAGATCGGGATCCTGGCAGGCATATTCGACGTCGATCCGGACCTCGCCGCCGTCGGCGCGCCGCCACCCGCCGAGCCCGGGGCGGCGTGGACGCCGGACGACGTCCGGGCGGCGATCGCCCGGCTGCCCGAGGACGAGCGGCTCGACCTCCTCATGCGCGCCTTCGAGGGCGACCAGACCATCGGCGGCGAACTGCGCAGGCGTCTGCGCCCGCCGATGGAGCGGCTGGCCGCCAGGCCGCGGACCGTGGCCGATCTGCACGCCCTTGCCGATGCCCGCCGCGAGGCGCGCGAACAGGCGGAGGCGGCGAGGCGGGCGGCCGAACGGCGCCGGCGCATCTCGGTCACGGCCGCACGGGGTGATCGCAACTGGGACGACCTCGAAGCCCTGATCGCCGAACGCAAGCCCGCCGGCTACGACGAGGCCGTGGAACGCCTGACGCACCTTCGCGAGCTGGCCGCCGACAACGGGACCGAGCCGGAGTTCCGGACCCAGTTGAAAGCCCTGCAGGAGCGCCATCGCACCAAACCGGCGCTCATGGAGCGCCTGGCGAAGGCGAAGCTGCTGTAGGAGAAAGTGGGGACACACACGACCAGCCGTTCGAGGCAGGTGATCACCCGGCGCTTGGGGGGTCGTGTGTGTCCCCACTTTCTCCCCCCCACTTTCCCCAGCTCAGTCCAGCAGCGACATCAGCCGGCCGCGGATCAGCTGTTCGGCCTCGGCCATGGTGCGGTCGACCAGTTCCTGGACCGACGGGATGTCGTGGATCAGGCCCGCGACCATGCCGCACGACCAGCCGCCGGCGTCCATGTCGCCGTCGCGCATGATGCGCGGATAGACGCCCGCCACCTCCTCGGCGATGTCGGCGAACTGCAGCTTGGGGCCCAGCTCGCGCTCCTTCTCCAGCAGGCGCTCGACGGCCGCGTTGGTCAGCACCCGCTCGGTGTTGCGCAGGGGGCGCATGATGAGGCGGGTGTCGAGTTCGGAGGCGGCGACCAGGGCCTGCTTCACATGCTCGTGGACCGGGGCTTCCTTCGTGGCGATGAAGCGCGTGCCCATGTTGATGCCGTCGGCGCCCATGGCCAGCGCCGCGACCAGCGAGCGCCCGTCCGCCATGCCGCCCGAGGCCAGGAACGGCACCTTCAGCTCCTCGCCGGCGCGCGGCAGCAGTATGAAGTTCGGCACGTCGTCCTCGCCCGGATGGCCGCCGCACTCGAAGCCGTCGACGCTGACCGCGTCGCAGCCGATGGCCTCGGCCTTCAGGGCGTGGCGCACCGAGGTGCACTTGTGGATCACCTTGATCCCGGCGTCCTTCAGCGCCGGCAGCCAGCGCTGCGGGTTGTTGCCGGCCGTCTCGACGATCTTCACGCCACTGTCGATGATCGTCTGCACGAAGCCCGGGTAGTCGGGCGGGGTCACCGACGGCAGGAACGTCAGGTTCACGCCGAACGGCTTGTCGGTCATGGTCTTGCAGCGGGCGATCTCCGCCGCCAGCCGCTCGGGCGTGCCCTGCGTCAGGCCGGTGATGATGCCGAGCCCACCGGCGTTGGACAC
The DNA here is from genome assembly GCA_035549595.1 of Caulobacteraceae bacterium. Lineage (GTDB taxonomy): Bacteria > Pseudomonadota > Alphaproteobacteria > Caulobacterales > Caulobacteraceae > Acaudatibacter. Next base: position 2,738 of record DASZQQ010000170.1, on the reverse strand, counting down.
CGCCGCCGCCATCTCGGCGAAGCCGACGTAGTGCATGCCGCCCTGGACGATCGGGTGGCGGATGCCGAGCATTTCGGTGATGCGGGTCTTCATGGAGGTCTCCGACTTGGGCTGTCGGCGACATCGCTAGAGGGCGAAGACGAGCTTGACCAGACTGGCGTTGCGGAAGGGGCCGCCCCTGCGCCGTTGAACGGCGCGGCCCGTTCGCGCACCATCGCCGCCATGAGCCGTTCGATCGTCGTCTCGGCCCTGCTCCTCGCCGTGGGCGCCTTCGCCTTGCAGCTGCTGCAAGGCGCCTATCTCTCGCGCGCCCTGGCGCCGCCGCTGGCCCTGACCCTGGTGGGCGCCGCGTTCGCCGCGGGCGGGATCTATACGGGCTGGCGCCTGACTGCGCGCAACGCGCCAGGACCCTTCCGTCGCAACGACGCGGCCCTCGCCTCGCTGCGCCTCACGCCGCAGGAGATGCGGGTTCTCGAGCGCCTGGCCGCCGGCCAGTCGAACAAGGAGATCGCCCGCACCCTGGGCCTGTCGCCGAACACGGTGAAGACGCACCTGGCCAACCTCTTCGCCAAGCTGGAGGTCAGCCGCCGCACCCAGGCGATCGGCAAGGCGCGCGAGCTGCGCCTGATCCCGTGACGGCCCGGCGAATCCGCGCTTCGCGGTCGAATTCACCCGTTCGGACGATACCGCCGCGGCCGCGCGGCGGCGAGGCTGGCGGCCCCCCAACCCATCCGGCCAGGGAGCCGCCACCATGATCCGCACCATCCTCGTCTACGGGCTCGTCTCGGGCCTCATCGTCATCTTCGGCATCCTGGCCACGATGCTGGTCTCGGGCGGCGCGCCGCATTCGAGCGTGTGGCTGGGCTACCTGATCATGCTGCTGGCCTTGTCGGTGATCCTGGTGGCCGTGAAGCGCCGGCGCGACGAGGCGCTGGGCGGCGTCATCCGCTTCGGCCCGGCGTTCCTGATGGGGCTCGGCATCGCCGTCGTCGCGTCGATCGCCTACGTCACGGTGTGGGAGGTCTACCTCGCCGTCACCCACTACAGCTTCATCGAGCACTACACGGCGGGCGTCCTGGCCGCCAAGCGCGCCGCCGGTGTCACCGGCGCCGCCTACGCCAAGGTCGCCGCCGAGATGGACGCCATGCGCCGCCAGTACGCCGACCCGCTCTACCGCCTGCCGATGACGTTCATGGAGATCTTCCCGGTCGGCCTGCTGGTCGCCCTGGCCAGCGCCGCCCTGCTGCGCAACCCCCGCTTCCTCCCCGCCCGCGGCCGCCCCACGACGGCCTGAGGCCGCCAAGCCGGTCATCGAGATGGTCTCAGGCATTCAGGACGGACGCGGCGCGTTCGTGTCGTTCGTGTGGTTCGTGGACAAGAATGACGGCGGCTGCGGCGTCCGCGACCTGGCCAGCAAGCGCTCCTGGCGCGGCAGCGCCGGAAGGAATGGAACCACGAACCACACGCACCACACGAACGGTCCCCTCCAGTGCGCGCCAGGCTGGAGGGGACGCGTTCCTGGCGTGACATGTCCGCGGCCGATCCCGGCGTCAGACGCTCCGCGCCACCACGAACGCGGTCTTGCCGTCGGTGTAGGCCGCCCGGGACGTCGCCTCCCTCGCGAGGCGCTCCTTCAGCGCCTGGTACTCGCTCCGCAAGTCGGCGCTGGCGCGCAGGCGATCCCGGAACCGCAGGCACCGCTCCCACTGATCGCCCCCATGCACGACCACGTGGACGAGATACGCCCGCACGGTGGGCCGGCCGAAGATGTGGTGCTCGGGAATGCCGTGGTTGTCAGAATAGTCGTACCCGAGCCCCGCCATCGGCCCGACCATCTCCAGGCCGTCGTCGATGTCGGCGACACCGACCAGCAGATCGAGGATCGGCTTGGCGCGCAGCCCCGGAACGGCGGTGCTGCCGTAGTGCTCGATGGCCAGGGCGAGGTCGCCGACGGCGGCGCGGATGCGGCCCGCTTCCTCTTCGAAGGCCCGCGGCCAGAGGGGGTTGTAGTCGACGAGCCGGTTGGCGCTCGTCTCCAGGCCAAGGCCGTAGGGGTCAGGCGCGCCCTGACCCGTCGGCTGCGGCTCACCGTTGCTCACAGGTCGATCCGCCACCTGAGCGACTCGCCGCCACCGTAGACGTCGGGCTTGCGGAAGCGCTCGACCAAGCGGCCTCCGGCGGCGATCACGACCTTCTGCGAGGCGATGTTGTCGGGATCTGTGGTCAGGTCGACCCAGGGCAGGCGCAGCGCCTTCGCCTCGGGGAGGATCGCGCGCAGACCTTGCGCGGCGTAGCCCCGGCCGCGCCGCCACGGCGGCACGGCATAGCCGATGTGGCCGAGCACGTGCGGCGGGAGCTCGGCCGAGCCTTCCTCCAGCCCGCGGAAGCCGATCGAGCCACAGAAGCCGTCGTCCCAGAACCAGCGCCGGACGCCCGGCAGGCGCCTGGCGACGCTGCCGTCCGGCATCGTCACCGGCGCGCCCCTGGCCTCGCGGTCGTCGAGGGCGCGGACGAAGGCCTCCGGATCGGCCTCGATGCGGTCCAGCTCCTCGCGCGCGGCCGCCTCGAGCCGCACATTGTCCGGCGACCAGCCGCGCCGCAGGGCGTCCACGTACTCGGGCAGGTGGTCCAGGTCCGGCGTGACAAGCTGGAAGGGCATCGGCGCACCCTAGCGGGCGGCCCTCGACCGGCCTAGCCGGGATCCAGCTGCGGCCGGCGCCGGAGCCCCTCGCGCGCCA
>DASZQQ010000169.1:0-12785 GCA_035549595.1 Caulobacteraceae bacterium | reverse complement strand
CCGGGCAGCCACCTGCGGCGCTGTTCCTCCGAGCCGAAGGCGTAGATCGGGTACATGACCAGCGACGACTGCACGCTCATCGCCGAGCGGTAGCCGCTATCGATCGCCTCGATCTCGCGGGCGATGAGGCCGTAGGCAACGTGGCTGGCGCCGGCGCAGCCATATTCCTCCGGCAGGGTCGCGCCCAGGAAGCCCAAGGCGCCCATCTCGGTCATGATCTCGCGGTCGAAGCGCTCCTCGGCGAAGGCGCTGACCACCCGCGGCAGCAGCTTGGCCCTGGCGTAGGCGCGGGCCGCGTCGCCGCTCAGCCGCTCGTCCTCGCCGAGCCGGCTCATCAGGTCGAGCGGGTCGTCCCACTGGAAGGTCTTCTGCGGTTCGCCGGTGTCGAGGGCCATCGGGGGATCTCCGTGTTCGGCCGCCTTATGGCAAGAACCTGCCGCTACGCAAAGCGGCGCGCGGCGTGTCAGGTCCCGGTGAACACGCCCGGCCGCTTCTCGCGGAACGAGGCCAGGGACTCGCGCACGTCGTTGGGCGCCTTGCGCGCGAAGCCGAGGCCTACCGACTCGTAGCGCAGGGCGTCCTCCAGCGAGGCCTCGGTGTTGTGCTGCAGCACCCGCTTGGCCGAGCGGATCGCCATCGGCGGCCAGCGCGTCATCTCGTTCGCGTAGGCGATCGCCGCGTCGATCAGGCCCTCGGCCGGAACGAGGCGGTCGAGCAGGCCCAGGCGGTACGCCTCGTCCGCGTCGACGGCGCGGCTGGTGAAGATCAGGTCGGCGGCGCGGGCGTAGCCGACGATGCGCGGCAGGAACCAGCTCATGCCGGAATCCGGCGACAGGCTGCGCTCGACGAACACGGTCTTGAAGCGCGCGTTCGGCGAGCCGATGCGCACGTCGGCGGCCAGGGCCAGGCTCATGCCGGCGCCGGCGGCGACACCGTTGATCGCCGCGATAAGGGGCTTGTCGAAATAGGCGAAGCGCTTGGCCCAGCGCCCGACCCAGCCGTCCTCGTCCAGGCGCTCGTTCTGCGGGCGGTCGTCCGACAGCTCCGGCCTCGGTCCCGAGAGGTCCGCCCCCGAGCAGAATCCCTTGCCCGCGCCGGTGATCACCAGGGCGCGCACCTCGTCGTCGGCGTGCGCTTCCTCGACGGCCGCGTGGACGTCGTTCCGGAGGTCGCCGTTGATGGCGTTCAGCCGGTCGGGCCGGTTCAGGGTCAGGATGGCGACGTGATCGCGCTTCTCGTACTCGACGGCGGTGTAGGCCAAGGCGTTCGCTCCCTTTTCTTTGCTGCGCCGATCCTAGACCGCCGCCGACCCCGGTCCAGATGCGCCCTGCTCTTCCCCCGGAGGGGAAGAGCAGGAGGGTGAACAAGTCGCCGAAGGTTGTCTGACCCAGCGGGAGGGGCCTAAAGCGTCGCTCGGACCTGAAGAGAGCGCCCCCATGGAAATCAACGGCGTCGCCCACACCTTCATCACCGCCGGCGACTTCGCCGCGTCGAAGGCCTTCTACCAGAAGCTCCTGCCCTTCCTCGGCCTGCGCGAGGTGCTGAACGTGGCCGGCAGCTACTACTGCGTCGGCGGGCGCACCGGCTTCGGCATCCGCGCCCCGGCGCCCGAGCACGCCGGCGAGCGCTTCAACCAGCACCGGGTCGGCCTGCACCACATCTGCTTCCGCGTGCGCAGCAACGACGAGGTCGACGAGGCGCACCGCTTCCTGGTCTCCATCGGCGCCACCATCGTGCACGGCCCGCAGGACGACGACTGGGCGCCGGGCTACTACTCGGTGCTGTTCGAGGACCCGGACGGGGTGCGGCTCGAGATCAACCACGTGCCGGGGCAGGGCCTCCTGACCCCCGGCGGTTCGGGCCACGTCGGCGGCCCGTGGCCGGAGGACTGATGGCCGGCTTCGTCATCGAGCCGATCGGCTACGTCCGCGGCGGCCGCGACCAGCCCGTCGACGACGACTGGGGCCAGAGCCGCGCGCGCATCGAGCTGGATGCCCGCTTCGGCCCCGAGGCTCTCGCCGGCCTCGCCGACTTCTCGCACGCCGAGGTGATCTTCCTGTTCGACCGCGTGCCGGAGGCGAAGATCGAGACCGGCGCGCGCCGTCCGCGCGGACGCGCCGACTGGCCGCTGGTCGGCATCTTCGCCCAGCGCGGCAAGAACCGGCCCAACCGCCTCGGCCTCTGCACCTGCCGCATCGTGCGCGTCGACGGGACCGCGCTGGAGGTCGAGGGCCTGGACGCCATCGACGGCACGCCCGTCATCGACATCAAGCCGGCCATGGCCGAATTCCTGCCCCGGGAGGCGCTGCGCCAGCCCGCCTGGGCCTCCGAACTCATGAAGGACTACTGGTGATGAACGCCCCCGCCCAGATCAGCGAAGCCGACGAACGGGCCCTGCTGGACTCCATCGACCGCTGGCTGGAGCGCAAGGTCGCGCCGGTGGCGGCGAAGTACGAGCAGGCCGACGAGTACCCGCACGAGCTGGTCGCCGACATGTGCGAGATGGGCCTCTTCGGCGCCCTGATCGAGCCGCAATGGGGCGGCCTGGGCCTCGGCGCCCTGACCTATTCGCGCATCGTCGCGCGCATCTCCGAGGAGTGGATGAGCCTGACCGGCTTCTTCAACTCCCACCTGATGATGGCGCTGATCGTGCAGAAGTTCGGCACCCCGGCGCAGAAGGATCACTGGCTGCCGAAGTTCGCCACCGGCGAGCTGCGCGGCGGCCTGGCGCTCACCGAGCCCGACGCCGGCACCGACCTGCAGGGCATCCGCACGGTCGCCCGCCGCGACGGCGACGTCTACCGCATCCGCGGGGCCAAGCTCTGGATCACCAACTCGCTCGAGGGCGACATCCTGGCGGTGCTGGTCAAGACCAACCCCGAGGCCGAGCCGCGCCACCGCGGAATGACCATGCTGATCGCGCCGACGCGGAACATGGAGACCCGGGAGAGCCTGCCCGGCGTCACCCGCGGCAAGAAGCTGCCCAAGCTCGGCTACCGCGGCATCGACACCGGCGAGATCGTGTTCGACGACTACGCCTGCGACGCCGAGATGGGCCTGGTCGGCGGCGAGGAGGGCAAGGGCTTCCTGATGGCCACCGGCGGCCTGGAGATCGGCCGCGTCAACGTCGCCGCCCGCGGCGTCGGCATCGCCCGCCGGGCGCTGAAGGAGGCCGTGGCCTACGCCCAGGTGCGCCAGACCATGGGCAAGCCGATCGCCCAGCACCAGGCGATCCAGCTGAAGCTGGGCGAGATGGCCGCCAAGACCCGCGCCTCCGAGCTGCTCGTCGAGGACGCCGCCCGCGCCTACGACAAGGGCGGCCGGGTCGACCTGGAGGCCGGCATGGCCAAGTGGTTCGCCACCGAGACCGCCTTCGAGGTGGCCACCGAGTCGATGCGCATCCACGGCGCCTACGGCTATTCCAAGGAATATCCGATCGAGCGCCTCTACCGCGACGCGCCCCTGCTGATGATCGGCGAGGGCACCAACGAGATGCAGCGCATCATCATCGCCCGCCAGCTGATCGCCCGGAATCCGGTGTAGGGAAAAGGGGGACACACACGCGTTTCGCAAGCGCTGATGCAATAGTCCCGGGCGTCCGGGTGCGCGTGTTTTTCCCCCTTTTCCCGAACTAAGGCCGAATCATGGCAGCGTTCGCCATGACGCAACCCTCGTCGCGTGCGAGGCGTTGCGTCGGCATGCCAACACCCGCCCGAGGCCGCCCGACCGTGAGGCCCATCGACGATCCGAACGAAGTGATCCGGCCGTTCGCCTGGATCGCCGTCCTGTTCTTCGCCACGGGGTTCCTGGGCTACTTTGCCGTCCATCCGGTCATCTGAGGCCGCTCAGCCGCCGCGGGCGACGAACCAGCCGTTGCGGAAGCCGTCGGCGGCCTTGCCGTAGGCGAAGGGCTCGCCCTCCGGGGTCAGCACCGAGCCGCCGGCCGCTTCCAGCACCGCATGGCCGGCGCAGATGTCCCACTCCATCGTCGGGCCGTGGCGCGGGTAGATGTCGGCGGCGCCCTCGGCGATGCGGCAGAACTTGATCGAGGAGTCCATCGGCTCCTTGATGTGGAAGCCGTACTGGGCGGCGAGCTTCTCGGCCGTCTCTTCCTTCATGGTGTGGCTGGTCAGCGCGATCGCCGCGTCCTTCGGCCACGGACGCACCCGCACCGGCCGCGCCTCCGTCTCGTCGAAGTGGCGCTTCAGGGCGACGCCGCGCGAGGTGTGCCAGAGCTCGCCGCTGGGCGGGGCGGCCACGGCGCCGGCGACCGAGCGGCGGTTCTCGACGTAGCCGATGTTGACCGTGAAGTGCGGATCGCCGCGCACGAACGCCTTGGTGCCGTCCAGCGGGTCGACCAGGAAGAAGCGCGGCCCGATGGTCTCGGGCGTGCCGAACTGGCTGGCGTCCTCTTCGGAGATCACCGGCACGCCCGGGAACACCTTGGCCAGGCGCTCCAGGATCAGGGCCTCGCCGCGCCGGTCGGCCTCGGTGACCGGGCTCTCGTCCTTCTTGGCTTCGACCGCCAGGCCCGAGCGCCACAGCGGCAGGATGAGGCGCGAGGCCTCGACGACGATGTCGGCCAGCGCCTCGCCGATCTCGCGCGCGTCGAGATCGCTCACGCGTCGGCCCTCGGGTCGTCGCTGACGACGACGAGGCGCACGACGTCGATGTCGATCACATGCTTGCCCGCATGTTCGAAGTTCACCGTGGCCTTGCGGCCGATCACCGATTGCACCTGACCCTCGCCCCACGCGTCCTGGCCGGGATGGCGCACGATCACGCCCGGTTCTAGAAAGGACTGCATCGCGCCTCTCCTAACCCCCGCCTCGGATTTGCCAAAGCGCCAAATCAGGCGAAGGTCCGCCCGCCCATGACCGACGTCGTCCAGCCCGACCCGCCCGCCGCCACCCCCGCGATCACCGCCGACGAACTCGCCGCCAAGGTGGCCGCGCGGCTGTGTCACGACTTCATGAGCCCGGCCAGCGGCATCGTCTCGGGCCTCGACCTGCTGGACGACCCGAACTCCAAGGACCTGCGCGAGGAGGCGATGAACCTCATCGCCACCAGCGCCAAGAAGCTGGTCAGCCATCTGGAGTTCGCCCGCGTCGCCTTCGGCGCCTATGCCGGCGCCGAGTCGTTCGACTCGCGCGAAATCGAGGGCCTGGCGCGCGGCGTCTACGCCCACGTCCGGCCGGACCTGGACTGGGCCGTGACCCTGCCGCAGCTGCCGAAGGCGGCGGCCCGGGCGGTGCTGAACCTGGCCCAGATCGCCGCCGGGGCCCTGGCCACGGGCGGCACGGCGCGGATCACGGCCGAGCCCGACGGCGGCGACATCGTCGTCGTGGTGGAGGCCTGCGGGCCGCGGGTGCGCCTGCAGCCGGACATCGCCGCGGGCCTTGCCGGCCAGCCGATGGGCGAGGGCGGCCTCGCCGGCCGCTGGGTCCAGGCCTACTACCTCTCGGCCCTGATGAAGTCCGCCGGCGGCTCGGTGAGCGTCGAGCCGGGCGAGGAGAAGGTCCGCTTCACGGCCCGCGCGCCGGCCTGAAAATTTGCGCCTCAGGGGCGCCGCCACACCCCTCCTTAACCAACGCCGTTGCATGCATGGGGACTAACGTCCCCGCCGGAGCGCGCGAGAGTTGAGGACCTGCCTCGTCGTCGATGACAGCCGGGTGATCCGCAAGGTCGCCAGGCGGATCCTCGAGGATCTCGGCTACGAGGTCGCCGAGGCCGCCGACGGCATGGAGGCGCTGGCCTGGTGCCGGGCGGCCATGCCCGACGCGGTGCTGCTGGACTGGAACATGCCGGTGATGGGCGGGCTGGAGTTCCTGCGCAAGCTGCGCGCCGAGCCCGGCGGCGATGCGCCCAAGGTGGTGTTCTGCACGGTCGAGAACGACCTCGCCCACATCGAGGAGGCCCTGGCGAGCGGGGCCGACGAGTACATCATGAAGCCGTTCGACGGCGACATCATCGAATCCAAGCTGGCCGAGGTGGGGCTGTGAGGCCGGACGACGTCAGCCTGGTGGTCTCCCTGTGCCGCGCGCGCGCCGGCCTGAAGACGCCGGCCGAGAAGACCTACCTGTTCGAAAGCCGCCTGGCGCCGGTGGCGCGGCGCGAAGGCTTCGAGACCATCTCCGATATGCTGGCCGCGGTGCGCGCGCGCCGCGACGAGGCCCTGATCTGGGCCGTGGTCGAGGCCATGACCCAGGGCGAGAGCGCCTTCTTCCGCGACCGGGTGCCGTTCGAGCTGTTCCGCAGCGAGATCTGGCCGACTCTGGCCCGTGCGCGCGGCGGCGAGCCGGTGAAGGTGTGGAGCGCCGCCTGCGCCGGCGGCCAGGAGATCTATTCCCTGGCCATGCTGGTCAGCCAGATGCGCGAGACCGATCCGTCGGTGAAGGTCGACCTGGCCGCCTCCGACATCTCCGCCCGCGCCCTCGAGAAGGCCCAGAGCGGCGTCTATTCGCAGTTCGAGGTCCAGCGCGGCCTGCCGATCCGCCTGCTGGTCAAGCACTTCGAGAAGCTGGACGAGAACTGGCGCCTGTCGCCCGAGATCCGGCGCATGGTCCGTTGGCGCCGCATCAACCTGATCGCCGGCCTGGGCGCCGTCGGCCGCTGGGACGTCGTCTTCTGCCGCAACGTGCTGTCGACCCTTGAGCCGGCCTACCAGAAGCGCGTGCTCGACGACCTGATCCAGGTCCTGCCCGACGACGGCTACCTGGTCCTGGGCGCGCGCGAGTCGGCCGAGATCGCCGGCGACGCCTTCCGCTCGATCGCCGGCCAGCCCGGCGTCTACCGCCGCAATCCCTCGTTCAAGGCCGCGGCCGCCTGAGACCGGGCGGGGACCCTCAAAGGTCCCGCATCAGCCTGGCCACGGCCTGGGAGCCCTCGTCCGGCAGCGCCTCCAGCGCCGCGGCGACGCGGGCGGCCTCGTCGGGCGACTTGTTCTGCGACAGCTTCCAGGTTCCGGCCAGGCGCTCGACGCGCATCTCCCAGGCCACGATGCCGGCCAGCATCGCCTCGAACCGGACGGGGGTCATCTTGGCCCGCGTCCACGGCGGCTTGGGCGCCAGGCGCGCCTCGAAGTGGGCGGACAGGTCGTCCAGCAGGGCCGCGGCGCCGGCCGCGTCCAGCACCCGCGCCGGGCCCTCGATCTCGGCGGCGACGTAGTTCCAGGTGGGAACCTGGTCGGCGGCGGCGTACCAGTCGGGGCTGACGTAGGCGTCGGCGCCGGTGACCACGGCCAGCGCCCGCGGCGCCTGCTCCAGCACGGCGTTGATGCGGTTCGCGCGCGAGACGTGGAAGCGCAGGGTCTCGCCGGCCAGCAGCACCGGCGCGTGGGCGACGACCGGTCCGTCCGGGCCGGCCGCGGTGATCAGGGCGAAGCCTCGCCCGGAGACGAGGCGTTCCAGCGTTGCGCGGTCGGATTGGGAAAAGGCGGCGGCGGGATGCATGGCCGCGCTTTAGGGCGGAAGGCGGTTGCTGCGCCAGTGCGCTCACGTCCTCATGTCGGGGGTCGGGAACAGCAGCCGGGCGGTGAGGCCCCCGGCGGGGTTGGCGATGAACGTCACCTGGCCGCGCAGCTGCCGGGCGAAGGCGGTCATCAGGGTGCGCCCGACGCCCTCGCCGACCTGGGGCTCGGCCGCGCCATCGCCGGCGCCGGAATCGCTGATCAGCAGTTCGGCCTCCTCGCCATCGACGCGCAGCCGCACGCACAGCTCCCCGCCCTCCTCGGCAAGGCCGTGCTTGCGCGCGTTGGTGATCGCCTCGACGGCGAACAGGGCCAGCGGCGCGAGCCGGTCCGGGTCGACCACCAGGGATTCGATGTCGAGTTCGGTGCGGATCGGCCCGCCCTGCCGCGGCTCGCCGGTGATCAGCTGGGCGATCAGCTCGTCGAGGAACTCGCGCAGGTTCACGCGGCGCAGATCCGGTCCCTGGTAGAGGGCGCGGTAGATCAGGGCCAGGGCGGCGATCCTCTGGCGGGTGTCGTTCATCGCCGCCCGCGCGGCCGGGTCGGACAGGGCCCGCTGCTGCATGTTCAGCAGCGACGAGATGATCTGCAGGTTGTTCTTCACCCGGTGGTGGATCTCGCGCATCAGGTCGTCCTTCTCGACGATCGATTCACGCAGGGCCGCGTCGCGGGCGGCGATGGTCTCGGCCATGATGTCGAGGGTCTGGGCCAGGTCGCGGATCTCCGGCGGCGCGGCCTCGGCCTTCAGCGGGTGCACGCTGAAGCGGCCGCGGGCGTAGATGGCGGCGATGCGCTGCAGGTAGCCGATCCAGCGGATCACCCCACGCTCGGCCACGATCCACACCGCGATCAGGGCCAGGGTGAAGGCGAGCACCGGCAGGGCCAGGGCGCTGAGCGGGTTCAGCCAGGCCCAGCTGACGAGGTCGCGCGACGGGGCCGACAGGATGACGAACACGTCCTGCCCCACCAGCGGGGCGGAAGAGAACACGCGCCAGACGCCGCGCCGATCCGGACCGAACCACAGCTGGGGCTTCAGGCGCGCCGGCCCCTGCAGACGGGTCTCCAGGCTGGTGGGAAACTCGGCGACGTTGGTGGAGGTCAGGTAGCGTCCCTCGGCGTCGGCCAGGGCCACCTCGGAGCCCGGCGGCAGCGAGCGGTCGGCGACCTCGGGCCGCAGGCTCGACAGGGTCAGCACCGCCACCAGGGCGCCGTCGAAGGCGCCGCGGTCCGTCTCCGCCCGGACCCCGGCCAGCAGGGCCGGCTCGTCGGCGTAGGGCACGCCGGCGTCGCTGACGGCGACGACCGCGCGGCCTTCAGCCAGCTGGCGGAACCACAGGCGGTTGCGCCGGTCCGGGTCGGCCGGCGCGGTGGCGGCGGCGCAGGCGACGCGGCCGATGGCGTCGAACCGGATCAGGTTGGCGTAGCCGGGGATGCGGCGGCGGATGTCGGCCAGGCGCGGCGCGCACTGGAAGCCGACCGAGCCCGGGGCCAGGGTCTGCAGCAGCACCTCGGCCGACTCGATGCGCGCGCGGGCGGTGGCGGCGCTGCGCTCGGCGGCGGAGGCGAGGCTGATCTGCTGGGCCTGGGCCTCGCGGCGGAAGTTCAGCACCGACTGCAGGCCGCTGAGCGCCAGCACCGGCAGGAGGGCGATCATCAGCGCGACCCCCAGGCGGACGCGGATGCTGGTCGCGTTCGCCGCGCCGCCGAGGCCCAGCCAGTTCACCGCGCGGCGCTCAGGCGCTCCGCGTCGGCCATGATCGAGTCCATCGCCTCCCCGGCCGGCGCCCCGTCACGGTCGAACCGTCCGCTCTCCAGCACCGCCTCGAGCGCCTTGCGCGCGCGGGAGACGCGGCTCTTCACGGTGCCGACCGCGCAGCCGCAGATGGCGGCGGCTTCCTCGTAGGCGAAGCCGCCGGCGCCGACGAGGATCAGGGCTTCGCGCTGCTCCGGCGGCAGGGCGGCCAGGCCCTGGCGCAGCTCGTCCAGAGCCACCGGCGCCATGGGATCGTCCGGCGCGACCAGGATGCGCTCGGCGGCCTCCTGGTCGAGCTGGGTCTGGCGCCAGGACCGGCGCTTCTCCGAATAGAACTGGTTGCGCAGGATCATGAAGGTCCAGGCCTTCATGTTGGTGCCGATCTGGAAGCTGGCCCGCGCGCTCCAGGCCTTCATCATCGCGTCCTGGGCCAGGTCGTCGGCGCTGGTCGCGTCCCCGGTCAGGGTGCGGGCGAAGGCGCGCAGATGCGGGATCAGCGCGGTGAGCTCACGCCGGAACACGTCGTCGCGGCCAGGCTCACCGGCCGGTTGCGCGGCGGCGGCGCCGGACGCGCGCGGATGGGGCGGTGCGGCCTGAGCCATCAGGCCTTCTCCGGGCCGCTCTCGTCCGCCTTGCGCAGGATGTCGAGGAACTCCTCGGGAACCGGTTCGTTGACGACCTCGTCGAACATCTGGCGCAGCTTGGCGCCGATGGCCTGTTGCCGAAGTCTGGCTTCGTCGAACGCCGGCGAGCGCTTTGGCGGCTGTTTCATGGCCCGTTGGGTAATCATGCCAAAGGCGTAGGCGTCCTGCCTCGCCCCCCTTACATCTACGTCGTGACGGCAAACGCCTCAACTGGCCAGCGGTTCCGTGGCCAAGCCTGTTTCCGGCCCCATTTTGGGGGTAAAACCGGGAACCTCTGCCGAGGGTCCGCGTTGCGGACAGGAACGGGGGCGTCCGGCGCGAGGTCGAGCGGCCCGATGACCTTGAGCGATTTCCATCAGGAGACAGACCGATGAGTCTTCTCGCCCGGCTTGCCCCCCATCTGCCCTACATCCGCCGCTACGCGCGCGCCCTGACGGGGGACCAGACCACCGGCGACCACTATGTGCGCGTGGCCCTCGAGGCGATCGCCGCCGGCGAGCGGTCGCTGGACGAGGGCGTCTCCCCGCGCGTGGCCCTGTACCGCGTCTTCCACGCCATCTGGTGCGGCACCGGCGCCAATCTCGAGGCCCCGGTCGACGAGGCCGCCGTGTCCCCGGCCGATCCCACCCAGCGCCTGCTGCGCATGGCGCCGCGCTCGCGCCAGGCCTTCCTGCTCACCGCCCTCGAGGGCTTCACCCCCAGCGAGGCGGCCCAGATCCTGGGCAGCAGCTTCGAGGAGATCGAGCGGCTGATCGCCGAGGCCCAGGCCGAGATCGACGCCGAGCTGGCCACCGACATCCTGATCATCGAGGACGAGCCGGTTATCGCCGCCGACATCGAGGCGCTGGTGCGCGAGCTCGGCCACCGCGTCAGCGACGTGGCGGCCACGCGCAGCGAGGCTGTGGCGGCGGTGGCGCGCGAGACGCCAGGCCTGGTGCTCGCCGACATCCAGCTGGCCGACGGCTCCTCCGGCATCGATGCGGTCAAGGACATCCTGCAGCGCTTCGACGTGCCGGTGATCTTCATCACCGCCTTCCCCGAGCGCCTGCTGACCGGCGAGCGGCCGGAGCCGACGTTCCTGATCACCAAGCCGTTCCAGCCCGAGACCGTGAAGGCGGCCATCGGCCAGGCTCTGTTCTTCCATCCGCGCCGGTCCAAGAAGGCTGCCGCCTGACGCCGGAGCCTCGGCGGGAACAGCCGCGCCCAAGGCGCGTTGCCTTTGTCGATCGCGCCCGTGGGTCCCCACGGACGCCCCTGAGCGACAGAGGAGAGATACGCCATGCTCGGCTGGGCCTTGATCTTCGCGCTGCTGGCCATCGTCGCCGGCTTCCTCGGCTTCTTCGTGCTGGCCGCGGCCGCGGCCCTGGTGGCGAAGGTGCTGTTCGTCGTCTTCCTGGTGCTGCTGGTGCTGAGCTTCCTGGCCAGGGCGCTCAGGGGTCAGTCGGTGGTGTAGCGCCCTGCGCCACATCGCGACGAGCCGATGCGGCCGTCCCTTCCGGGGGCGGCCGTTTCGCTTTCCGAGGTCGGCGCCGGAGGGGAGCGGGCTCGGCCCGCTCCCCTCAGATGGCGTGGCCGTTGTAGGCCTTGCCGGGATAGCTGTGGCCGACCGCCGGCGGCGGGCTGGGCTGCGGGACGCTCTCGAGCCGCCCCGACTGATAGAGCCAGGCGACGAACGTCGCCGTACCCGCCAGGACGGTCGATACGGCCAGGATCCAGAACGCGTGGCGGCCCCGTCGCGCCTGTCGCGCCTCGGTGGCCCCCTTGTCGACATGCTCGGGGTGAATGGACGCCATGAACGCCTCCTCCGCTCTGCTTGCGAAAGGAACGCGAGGGACGGTCCGACCGTTCCGGACCGGTTCGCCGGCCATCTCGGCCGGACTGCAAGTCTACACCGAAAAAATGCGGAATGTCCGGAACCGGCCAGGGCCGGCGGCGTTCTATCGTTGCGGAGGCGGTGACGCCCCCCCGACTTGAGGCCAGCAAATGCTGGCCTGCCGTCTCCGCAACCCTTTCTCGATGATGCGCACTGGGCGGTCCGGCTATCCGGACCGCCCGATCTTCCTTGGGCCTGCTCGAAGCCGTCAGATCACGTCGGGTTCGATCCGAACCCAAGAATCGTGATTGATTCTAAAGAGTTAGAGCGGGTTGCGGGCGGAAAACCGGTTCCCACTTTTCCTCAACCCGCTCTAGTGGCGGCGCGGCTTGGGCTCGAGGTGGAAGGCCACGTCGGCGCGGCGTCGCAGCGGGTTGACCTCGCCGGGGGCCGCCTCGGCGCCCGCCTCGCCGGCGGCCGCGGTGTCGATCGGGATTCCGGTCAGGCCATGCCGGGCCAGGGCCTCCGTCACCGACTGGGCGCGGGCGCGCGAGATCTCGACATTGGCCTGGGCGCCCCCTTGGGCGTCGGCCAGGCCCAGCACCTGGACGCCGGCCACCTTGCAGCGCCGGGCGCGCCCGGCGGCGCTTCTCAGCACGACCTCTGCCTCCGGCGTGATCGCAGCCGACGCCGGCTCGAAGTAGATCGAGATGGAGAAGTCGCTGCAGTCGGGTGGGGCGAACACCTGGGGTAGGTGCAGGTGCGGCAGCTTCGGGCCCTCCGCGCAGCCGGCCAGGGCCAGTAGCGCCGCCACGGCCGCCGCCCGCCCGCCCAGTCCCCGCAACCGCCCCATGCTCGACCCTCCCGCGCGCCGGCGCCGCAGGAACAGGCGCGGCGGAGGGCATTGAACAGCAATTCCCCGGACCGGCAAAGCGCCGCTCGGCGCATGCCCCAAGTCAAAGGGTTGGCGCGCTTTCGGACGCGAAACCGGCGTCCGCCTTCGCGGAAAGCGCGCCCGGGGCGTCAGCGGCCCTTGCGGTCGCCCGGGTCGATCACGGCCCGGATCAGCGAGCCGACATAGTTGGGATCACGGATGGCCAGGAACCC
>DASZQQ010000168.1:0-3338 GCA_035549595.1 Caulobacteraceae bacterium | reverse complement strand
ATCCACGCCGACCTGCCGGCCAACGTCGCCGGGCTCCTGCACCGCAGCGGGCGCACCGGCCGCGCCGGGCGCAAGGGCGTCTCCGTGGTGCTGGCGCCCTACACCCGCCGCCGCCGCGTCGAGCAGCTGCTCGCGGCGGCGAACATCGAGGCGGTGTGGGGCGGCCCGCCGACGGCCGACGAGATCCGCGCGGGCGACCAGAGGCGCCTGCTGGAGGACCCGGCGCTGAACGCCGCCGGCGCCGAGGAGGACCTGCCGCTCGCCCGCGCCCTGCTGGCGCAGCGCTCGGCCGAGGACGTCGCCATGGCGCTGATCCGCATGCACCGCGCGCGCCTGCCCGAGCCCGAGGAGCTGTTCGATCCCGGCCCGGCCCGCGAGGAGCGCCAGCGGCCGGACAGAGGCGCCCCCGATCGGCCGCGCGCCCCGGACGTCGCCGCGTCGGACGGCGCCTGGTTCCGCCTCGCCGTGGGGCGCAGCAACAACGCCGACCCGAAGTGGCTGGTGCCGCTGATCTGCCGGCTGGGCCACGTCACCAAGAAGGACATCGGCCTGATCCGCATCTTCGACCGCGAGACGAAATTCCAGATCGTCAGAGAGGCCGAGGACCGCTTTGTCGCCGCCCTGGCCGCCTCCTCGCAGGACAGGATGAAGGTCGAACGCACGACGCCGCCGTCGGCGGGCGGTCCTCCCGCAGCCGAACGGCCGCGCGGCAAGCCGCCGTTCAAGGGCCGCAAGCCCCCCAAGCGTGGCCGGACGTAGGGGGAGGGGAATCGCATTTGGTTACGGCCCAGGGCGCCCAGAGGTCGCCTCGCC
Source organism: Caulobacteraceae bacterium (assembly GCA_035549595.1). GTDB lineage: Bacteria > Pseudomonadota > Alphaproteobacteria > Caulobacterales > Caulobacteraceae > Acaudatibacter. The sequence goes on along the minus strand of DASZQQ010000168.1, from coordinate 2,525 downwards.
AAGTCCTTCCGCGTCCTGCGGGCCGTCACGGCCCATATGCGATAGCCCTGGGCGTAAGAGCAGAAGCCTACTCCGCCCAGCGGCGGGCGAACTCGACCACCTGCTGAGCCACCGTCTCGACCTGCCAGGCGTCGCGGCGTTCGCGGAAGTCGCCCTCGGCGTCGAACAGGCCAAGGCCGCTGTTCAGCGCCGCGCCCAGCGGGGTCGGCCAGCCGCGCATGGCGTGGATGATGCCGCGCAGGGCCGCCATGGTCGACCCGCACGCCTGCCAGCCGTCGGCGGCGACGATCAGGCCCACCGCGCGGCCGTCGAAATAGGGCCGGGCGTCGTCGCGCAGGCCCTCGAGGGTGTCGAGGGCGTTCTTCACCAGGCCCGAGATCGAGCCGTGGTAGCCGGGGCTGGCGACGATGAAGCCGTCGGCCTCGCTGACCGCAGCCAGGAACTCGGCGGCGACGCCATGGTCGGGCTCGGCGGGATTGTAGATCGGCAGCCTGGACATGAAGGCGCCGTCGAACAGGCGCGTGCGCGCGCCCGCCGCTTCGGCCGCCGCCAGGGACTTCTTCAGCGCCCGCTCGCTGGAGGACTCGGGCCTCACCGTGCCGCCCAGCCCCACGACCAGGGGGCGCTTTTCCGTCTGGGTCAAATCCACTCCCCGGCCGCGTCCGGCCCGTCACTCACGGTTCGAAAGGTCGGCGGGCATAGTCTTGCCCGGCGCCCGGCGCGGCAAGGCCCCAAAAGCAAAAGAGGCCGCCTTTCGGCGACCTCTTCGCATATCACCTTGCGTGAGCCGGGCCGGCCTCAGGCCGTCGCGGTCTCGCGCTTGGCCGCCTCGTACGCCTTGCGCACCTCTTCCAGCTCGTGGGCGAACTTGTCGCGCGCGTTCTGGCGGACGTTGGGCAGGTGGTAGGCGGGGAACAGGTCCTGGTCGGGGCGGTAGTCCTTCAGCACCTGCTTGGCCACCGTCGCCTTGTGCACCTCGGTCGGGCCGTCGGCGATGCCCATGACCATGGCGCTGGTCAGCATGCCCATGAACGGCATCTCGTTGGAGACGCCCATGGCGCCGTGCAGGTGCGCGGCCGTGGCGGCGATGTCGTGGTAGACCTTGGGCATCGCCACCTTGATCGCGGCGATGTCCTTGCGGACCTTGGTGTAGTCCTTGTGCTTGTCGATCAGCCAGGCCGTGTGCAGCACCTGCAGGCGGAACTGCTGCAGCTGGATCCAGCAGTCGGCGATCTGCTCCTGGACCACGCCGAGGTCGGACAGGCGCCCGTCCTTGGTCTGGCGCGACACCGCCCGGCGGCACATCAGGTCGAAGGCGCGCTGGCAGGCGCCGACCGTGCGCATGGCGTGGTGCACCCGCCCGCCGGAGAGGCGGGTCTGGGCGATCAGGAAGGCGCCGCCGCGCGGGCCGAGCAGGGCCTCGGGCCCCACCTCGACGTCGGTGTAGCGCATGTAGGCGTGGCCGCCGCCTTCGCCGGCGCCGACGCCGATGCCGCGCACGATCTCCACGCCCGGGGTCTTGGTCGGGACGATGAAGATCGACGTGCGCTGGTGCACGTCCTTATGGTCGGGGTCCGTGACCGCATAGACGATCAGGATCGTCGAGCCGTAGGCGCCGGACGAGAAGTACTTCTCGCCGTTGATCACCCACTTGCCGTTCTTCAGTTCGGCGCGGGTCTTGAAGGTGGTCGGGTCCGAGCCGCCGGCCGGCTCGCTCATCGAGAAGGCCGAACGGATGTCGCCGTTCAGCAGGGGCTTCAGCCACTTTTCCTTCTGCTCGGGGGTGCCGTAGTGGGCGATGATCTCGGCGTTGCCGGTGTCGGGCGCCTGGCAGCCGAACACGCTGGGGGCCAGGTTGTTGCGGCCCAGCTTCTCGTTCATCAGGCCCAGCTTCAGCTGGCCGTAGCCCTGGCCGCCGAGCTCGGGGCCCAGGTGGCAGGCCCACAGGCCCTGGGCCTTCACCTTCTCCTGCATCGGCTTGATGAACTTCTCGCGGCCCTGCTGGCTGAAGACGATGGGGCCGAGGTTGGAGATCGGCTCGACCTCCTCCTCCATGAACTCCTCGATCCAATCGAGCTTCTTCTGGAATTCCGGGTCGGTTTCAAAATCCCAAGCCATATCAATATCCTCCCTGACCGTCCCCGACGCGGAGACGGCGTCTGGTCAAAACCGTCATTTGCGATAGCGGCATTATCGGGCGCCGCTACGGCAGGCGCAACGGGCGGCAAACGCTTGTTTGAAAAAATCGGAATGTAATCGCCGTTCAGGCGACAGCCGTGTCGGCCGCCTCGTTCGAAGGCCCGGTCAGGCGGGAGATCTCGGCCAGCAGGGCGGCCGGGGACAGGGGCTTGGCGACGCTGCCGTCCATGCCGGCGGCGCGGTAGGTCTCTATCTGGTTGGCCATGGCGTTGGCGGTGGTGGCCAGGATCGGCGTGCGCGCGGCCGGGCCGGACATGGCCCGGATCGCCCGGGTCGCCTCGACGCCGTCCATCGCCGGCATCTGGATGTCCATCAGGATCAGGTCG
>DASZQQ010000167.1:0-2390 GCA_035549595.1 Caulobacteraceae bacterium | reverse complement strand
CCACCGGCTTGCGGTCGCAGGCGGCGCGCTCGACGACCGCGGCTGGGGTGGCGAACGGCGGCGGTCCGCCGCGCCAGTCGGTGTCGAGGCGCACCGGCGAGGCCGGATCGCCCCAGGCCTGGCCCGCGGCCTCGTAGTGGAACCGGTCCCAGGCCTGGTTCAGCCCGGCGCTCGCGCCCAGCTCGAAGAGCCGCAGCGGCAGGCCGGTCACGGCCGCCACGGTGAGGAAGCCGCCGATCAGGGCGATCGAGCGGCGCGTCTCGTTGGTCTGCGGCTCGTGCGCCATGAAGCCCTTGAAGAACGCCGGCCGCTCGCGGACCAGGGTCTCGGCCGCCCGCCACGCCAGCTCCGGATCGCCGGCGCGCCCGTCACCAGGATAGGCGGCGGTGAGGTCCGGCGCCTCGCCGCCGAGCGCCAGGTCGTGCAGCGCGCCCAGGAAACGCAGCGCCACGGCGTCGTCGATCTGGCCGCGCAGGGAGACGCCCTCCCATTGCGCGAAGAGCGCGCGCAGCGGGCCCGGCGACGCGGCGGCCTCGGCTGCCCGCTCGAGGATGTGGCCCGAGAAGGCGGAGCCCATGGCCTCGCAGGCCTTGGCCTGCAGCTTCAGGCCCTGGACGACGGGGTCGGCGGTGTCGGCGGGAATGTCCATGAGGCCCCATCGGCGGCGGGGCCCCAGGCGTCAATCTTGATCGAAAAGGTCAACGTCCGCCGTGACGGCCTCGCCGGCGAGGGCCTGGCGGACCGGGCTCCAGGCCATGCGGTGGATCGCGCACGGGCCGAGCTCGCGGATCGCGCGGATGTGGGTCGGGGCCCCGTAGCCCTTGTGCGAGGCGAAGCCGTAGCCCGGATAGACCTGGTCCAGCTCGACCATCACCGCGTCGCGGGCGGTCTTGGCCAGGATCGAGGCGGCCGCGATCGAGGCCGAAAGGCCGTCGCCGCCGACCACCGTCTTCACCGGACACGGCAGGGCGAAGCGGTAGTTGCCGTCGACGAGGGCGAAGGCGGGGGCCACGGCCATCGCCTCGACCGCCCGGCGCATGGCCAAGCCCGTGGCGTGCAGGATGTTGAGCTCGGCGATCTCCTCGACCGAGGCGAAGCCGATCCCCCAGGCCAGCGCGCGCGTCTTGATCTGCCCGGCCAGGACCTCGCGCTTCGCCGCCGTGAGCTTCTTGGAATCGTCGAGGCCGGCCAGGCGCGCGCGCGGCTTCAGGATCACCGCCGCCGCGTAGACGGGCCCGGCCCAGGGTCCCCGCCCCGCCTCGTCCACGCCGCACACCGGGCCCGGACAGGCCTTCTCCAGCATCATGTCCGGCATCAGGAGCGGCCCATGGCCTCCACCTCGGCGTGGCGGAAGCAGTCGGTGACGTGGTCGTTGACCATGCCGACGGCCTGCATGAAGGCGTAGACGATCACCGGCCCGACGAACTTGAAGCCCCTGGCCTTCAGGGCCTTGGACATCTCGACCGCGACCGGGGTCTGGGCCGGCACCTGGCCGATCGCATCCCAGCGGTTCTGGATCGGCCGCCCGCCGGTGAAGTCCCAGAGGAACTTCGAGAAGTCCTCGCCGCGCTCGCGCATGCCGAGATAGAGCCTCGCCCCATCGATGGCCGCGTCGATCTTGGCCGCCGAGCGGATGATGCCGGCGTCGGCCAGCAGCCGCGCCCGGTCCTGGTCGTCGAAGCGGGCCACCACCTCGGGGTCGAAGTCGGCGAAGGCGGCGCGGAAGGCCTCGCGCTTCTTCAGGATGGTGATCCAGGAGAGGCCGGCCTGGAAGCCGTCGAGCACCAGCTTTTCCCAGAGCGCGCGGCTGTCGTACTCCGGCACGCCCCACTCCTCGTCGTGATAGGCGACGTAGATCGGGTCCTTGGGATTGGCCCAGCTGCAGCGGTGGCCGTCGTGCTCGTAGAGTCTGACACCCATCGCCGGCTTCTCGGGCTCCCTACGGGCGCGGCAGGAATTCCGGCCAGTCGACTCGGAAGGGCCGCCCGTCCGCCAGGGTTAGCGGACCGGCCTCCAGCCTGTCGAGGCGCAACAGCGCCATCGCCCGCCCGCCGGCGCCCGAGAGGGCCTCGCCGGCGCGCAGCTCGCCGGCCAGCAGTTCGGAGCCCGGCTCGGGCGGCGCGCCGTCGAAGGCGATCGGCAGCATGCGCGACTTGATCGGGCCGCGGCGCTTCATGCGCGACGTCGTCTCCTGGCCGACGAAGCAGCCCTTCCTGAAGTCGATGCCCGCCAGCAGGTCGAAGTCGGCCTCGATCGGATAGGTCTTCTCGCTGCCGAAGTCGGCCGGGCCGGGGACGCCGAGGTCCAGGCGCAGGGCCTCGTAGGCGGCTTCGCCGGCCGCCGTCGCGCCGGCCGGCGCCGCCGCGCCGTAGCCGCGGAAGCCGAGCGCG
>DASZQQ010000166.1:0-5260 GCA_035549595.1 Caulobacteraceae bacterium | reverse complement strand
GGCGGGGGCGGGACGCCGCGGCGGCTGCACCACCGTGATCCGCTGCGCCGCACCGGCCCCGGTGGCGGCGAAGGCGGCGAAGGCGAGGGCCAGGAGGGCGAGGCGGCGCATGAGGAGACTCTGGCCCCGCGCCGCTTAAGGCCGGATTAACCATACGATCGGGGATGTTACGCGAGGAACGTGTCCCCTCCAGGCAACCGGGGACACGAACCCTGCCGGTGGCAGGGATCATGTCCCCAAGTCCCACGTCGCCCGATCACACCGTGCGCTTGGCGCGGTCCTGGGCGTTGGCGCCCTGGATGGCGTTGCGGGCCTGGGCCCACTGCTCGTCGGTCCAGTCGCGCAGGCGCGAGAAGCCGCCGCCGCCGGCGTTCCAGGCCCCGCCGTCGATGGCGATGGTCTGGCCGTTCACGTACTCCGACAGCGGGTGCAGCAGGTAGACCGCCAGGTTGGCGAGTTCGGGCATGCGCCCGTTGCGGCCCAGAGGGCTGCCGCTCTCCTCGCGCTCGCCCTCCGCCGAGGTCCCCGGGCTCAGCCGCGCCCAGGCGCCCTCGGTCGGGAAGGGACCCGGCGCGATGGCGTTGAAGCGGATGCCGCGATTGCCCCATTCGGCCGCCAGCGACTGGGTCATGACGTTGAGGCCGGCCTTGGACATGGCCGAGGGCACGGTGAACGGCCCGCCGGACCAGACCCAGGTGGTCAGGATCGACACCACCGCGCCGGTCCGTCCCTCCGCCAGCCAGCGCTTGCCGGCGTCGAGGGTGACGAAGAACGAACCGCGGAAGACGATGTTGGCGATGGCGTCGAAGCCGCGGGGGCTCAAGTCCTCGGTGCGGCTGATGAAGTTGCCGGCGGCGTTGTTGATCACGCCGGTCAGGGCGCCCTCGGCCCAGATCCGGTCCATCATCTCGTGGATCGCCTCGGGCACGCGGATGTCGCAGGCGATCGGGACCATGCGCCCGCCGTGGGCGGCCATCAGCTCCTTGGCCGTCTCCTCGAGCACGCCGCCGCGGCGGCCGCAGATATAGACCTCGGCCCCCAGCATCAGCAGGGCCTCGGCCATCACCTTGCCGAGGCCGGTGCCGCCGCCGGTCACCAGGATCCTCTGGCCCTTCATCAGGCCTGGCTTGAACATCAGGTCGTCGGGGGTCATGGCGCGTCTCCCTTTGTCGTTGGACGACAGCAGGCGACCGTTACGCCGGGTCGGTCAAGCCGGGTCGGCCGGCGGCGCGCGCGTTCATCTCGGCGACCAGGCGCAGAAGGATGCGGGTGCGCAAGAGGGCGATCAGGTCGTTGACGTGCTCTATGCCGGCCTGGCCCAGGCGCGCCATGTCCTCGGCGGAGCCGGACCCAGACAGGCGGCCGTAGAACCGTTCGATCTCGCGCCGGGCCAGGGGTTCGATCGTCTCGACGTAGAGCCGCGCGTCCTCGGCGAAGAAGCCCGCCGCCTCGGTGAAGCCGGAGGCCTTCACCCGGCCCCAGGCCTTGGCGATGGCGAGGTCCAGGGGAGCGAGGGCGCCCGCGCGCGCTTCGAGCACGCCGTCGCGGACCAGGGTCTCGATCTCGGCCGGCTCGAGCCCGGCCTGGCCGGCCGCCTCGGCCAGCGGTGTCGCGCCGTCGGCGGCCGCGACCCCGAGGCTCGTCGCCAGCATGCCTTCCAGGCCTGGAACGGGGGTGATCTCGCCGCCGGACGGCCGGTCCAGCACCTGTTTGATGAAGCCGAGCGGCAGATAGCGCTCGGCCTGCAGGCGCCTGATCACCGCCAGGCGACGGACGTGCTCGTCGGAATAGGCGGCGACGTTCGGCTTCGGCCGTTCCGGCTCGGGCAGCAGGCCGAGGCGGATGTAGTAGCGGATCGTCTCGCGCCCGACCCCGCTGCGCTTCTCCAGCTCGCGCATCTTCATGGGGCGATCCGGGGTGGCGCGCCCCCTCCGTTCGACGGAGGGGGCGTCAGGGCCTTACGCCGGCTCCAGGGCCGTGGCGCGGTCGACGACGCTCTGGACGTAGGCGCGGCGCGCGTCGAAGTCGCGGGCGATGGAATCGTCGGCGTCCTGGAGGGCCTGAACATCGGCCTGGGCATAGCCGATGATGCCCATCTGCTCATAGCCGTTGCGGATGGTGTCGCCCCACAGGCCGATGTCCTTCACGATCGGCACGATGCGGGTGAAGAGCGACGAGCGGAACATCTCCATGAAGCCGCTATCGTACATGTGCTCGGCGCACCGGCCCGGATCGAGCCCCAGCGTCTTCCACACCTCGACCGCGTCGAAGCGGTCGCGCATCAGGTAGCAGGCCTCCAGCAGGAACTGCTCACGCTCGTCGCGCTCCTTCTGGGTCAGCAGGGGGTAGTAGTCGCGCAGCGCCAGGCGGCCGAACGCCACGTGCCGGCTCTCGTCCTGCATGACGTAGGCGTTCACCGCTGCGGCCAGGGGGTTCTGGGCGTGGTCGCGGATCTGCTGGAAGGCCGCGAGCGCCAGGCCTTCGATCACCACCTGCATGCCGAGGTAGGTCATGTCCCAGCGGCTGTCGCGCAGCACCTGGTCGATCAGCTCCTGCAGCGGCGGCGTCATCGGATAGGCAACGCCGAACTTCTCCAGCAGGCGCCGGTAGCTCTCGACGTGCCGCGCCTCGTCGATCACCTGGGTCGAGGCGTAGAACTTGGAATCGACGTCCGGCACCTGGGTGACGATCTTGGCGGCGCAGACCAGGGCGCCCTGCTCGCCCTGCATGAACTGGCTGATCTGCCAGCCCTGGAAGTGGCGGCGCACCTTGGCCTTTTCCTTGGCCGACATCTTCTCGTACTCGGGCATGCCGGCGATCGGCAGCATCTCCTCGGGCAGCTGCTCGGGGTTCTCCTCGTCCAGCTCCTGGGACCAGTCGATGCGGGTCTCGGCGTTCCACTGCATCTCCACCCCCTTGCGGTAGAGACCCATCATCGTCTCGCGGCCCTCGTCGTAGTCCCAGTTGAAGGTCACGTCGTAGTTCTGCGGCACCTGCCAGTGCGAGCCTTCCGGGGCGGGGAAGGGATAGCGGTCGCTGAGCTTGGGCATTGGGGCGTCTCTCTCCGGGCGCACCCCGTCTAAAACGCGGAGTGTCGCTACGCATAATGCGCCGAAGTTCCCTAAAGGCAACTCCCTCCCCTTCATGGGGAGGGACAGGCGGCGAAGCCGCCAGGGCGGGGACGTGAGCCGCTGCCGGACCGCTTACCGGTTGGCGCCCTGCGCGCTTCGGACTTCCCCACCCTGCTCGCTTCGCGAGCTTTCCCTCCCCGCAAGGGGGAGGGAGGGATCACTTCACCCGGTCGATCAGGGCCATGGCGCCGGCGGGGGCGCGGATCTTGCCCTCGTGGATGACGAAGGCGAAGACGTCGCGCGGGGTCTTGGCCGGTTTGTGGGCCTCGTCCACCAACGGCAGGTCGTCGGGCGCCCCGCCCGCGGACCAGGTCTTGAACCGGCCCGCCCAGCCGTCGAGTTCGGTGGCCTCGTAGGCGGTTTCGACGTCGTCCTGCCCGGTCTGCAGGCGGGCGTAGACGAAGTCGCTCGTGAGGTCGGCGATCTCGGGATAGGTGGCGTGGCGGGCGTAGACGCAGGCGATGTCGTGCTTGCGCAGCAGGGCCGGGAAGGCCGGCGTCAGGAAGGTCGGGTGGCGCACCTCGACCGCGTGGCGCAGCCTGCGCCCCTCCAGCGTCCGCGGCAGCAGCTCCAGGAAGCCCTCGAAGTCGTCGGGGTCGAACTTCTTGGTGTTGGCGAACTGCCAGAACACTGGGCCCAGCCGGTCGCCGAGCTCGGCGATGCCTTGGGCGAAGAACCGCTCCAGCGACTCTCCTGCGCCGGCGAGCTCGCGCCGGTTGGTCGTGAAGCGCGAGCCCTTGACCGTGAAGACGAAGCCGTCCGGCGTCTCGTCGCGCCACTTCCGCCAGCTGTCGGGCTTGAAGGTGGAATAGTAGGTGCCGTTGATCTCGATCGCGGTCAGCTTGCGGCTGGCGAATTCCAGTTCGCGCTTCTGGGCGAGGCCGTCCGGATAGAAGACGCCGCGCCACGGCTCGAACGTCCAGCCGCCGACCCCGATCCTGATCTCGCCCGCCATGGCGCGCTCCTGCTTGCTGAATGGGCGCCCGTCTCTACCGGAAGAGGCGCCGCGGCATGACAGCAACACACAGGGCCGCGCGGGAAAAGGCCCGCGTTCGCGGCCTCGCCAAGCGCCGGCGAATTGCGCTAAAGCCCCCGCGCGGAGCGGCGTCTGGCCGCACCGGCGAGGGCTGAGCGGCGCTGAAAATGCGTCGCATTCGGGTTATTTGAAGAAAGGGTACGCGCCAGAGGCCCGTCCGGGGCCCGGCGCGGGGGATAGTCTTTAAGGACTTGCAGACGGCCATGAGACGCGCCACCACCGCCCTTGCGCCCGCGGCCGCGTCCCTGCTGGCCCTGGCCCTCGGCGCCTGCGCGCTGGGCGGAAACCGCGCCCCCGACACCCGGCTGCCCACGGCCTCCGAGGCGCCGAAGGGCCCGGCCGCCCTGACCCCGGCCGAGCTCGACCGCTGGTGGCTGCTGTTCGACGACGCGGCGCTCAATTCGCTCGAGGACGAGGCCTTCCGCCTGGCCCCCGATGCACGCACCGCGACGCAGCGCCTGCTCGAGGCGCGCGCCACGCGCGACAGCCTGGTCGCCCAGACCCTGCCGTCCGGGCCGCTGAGCGGCAACGTCAAGCGCACGCACACGCAGAACCTCGACGGCGCCTCGTCGTCGCTGATCCCGGTCGGGGGCGACACCACCAACGAGACGCTCAACTTCAACGTCTCCTGGGAGCTCGACTTCTTCGGCCGCCTCGCCCAGGCGCGCAAGGTGGCGAACGGCGACCTGGCGGCGACGCGGTTCAACATCGAGGGCGCCCGCGCGGCCCTCGCCGCCAGCGTGGCCGACGACTACTTCCAGGTCCGCGGCCTCGCCATCCAGCTGCAGGACGCGCGCGAGACGGCGCGGGTCCAGGGCGAGCTTCTGGCGATCGCCCAGAAGAAGGCCCAGCTGGGCCTGGGCGCCGCCGCCGACGCCGACCGCGTCGCCGGGGACCTCGCCCAGGCCAAGTCGCAGGTGGCCAGCCTCGAGGCCGAGCTGCACGCGGCCCAGCGGGTGCTGCTGGTGCTGATCGGCCGCGGCGCCGACCCGACCTCGACCGTCCCGTCCGAGCCGGTGGTTTCCGACCCGCCGCCGCCGCCGCAGTCCGTACCGGGCGAGCTGCTGGCCCGCCGGCCGGACGTGCGCGAGGC
>DASZQQ010000165.1:0-5753 GCA_035549595.1 Caulobacteraceae bacterium | reverse complement strand
GGCGCTCGGGCCGGTCGCCGCCGCCGTGCTGCCGGCGCCGGAGGCCTGGCCGCAGGCGGTCCTGGCGGCCATCGCCTTCGCCGCGGCCGGCGCGGCCGGGGCCTGGTTCCTGCTGCGGGGACTCACGGTCCGTGCGCTCGCCGCCTCGGCGGCCGGGGCGGTCGTCGCCCACGGCGTGCTTTTCGGTCTCGCCGCCCCGGCGCTGAAGCCGCTGTGGCTGTCGCAGCGCGCCGCCGACGCCCTAAGCCACGCGGACCTCACCCCCCGCGAGGGCATCACCGCCGGACCGGTGGCCAGCGCCGGCTACGACGAGCCCAGCCTCGTCTTCGCCCTCGGGGCCAAGACCGAGCTCGGCGACGGCCAGACCGCCGCCGACGCCATCGCCGACGGCCGCCCGGCGATCGTCGAGCAGCGCCAGCAGGCCGCTTTCGCCCGCGCCCTGGCCGCCAACGGCGACGCCGCGCGCCCCGTGGCGGTGATCGAGGGCCTCGACTATTCGAACGGCCGACACGACATATTGCGCCTGTACCGGCCCGCCCCGGAGGCGAAGGAGACCCCATGAGCGAGGCTATTCAGATCGTCGAGGTCGGCCCGCGCGACGGCCTGCAGAACGAGAAGGCGATCGTCTCGCCAGAGGACAAGCTGGCCTTCATCCGCAAGCTGGAGGCCTGCGGCGTAACGCGCATCGAGGCGGTCAGCTTCGTCAACCCCAAGCGCGTGCCGCAGATGGCCGGGGCCGAGGAGATGATGGCCGCCCTGCCGCACGAGGCCGGCCGCTCGCGCATCGGCCTCGTCCTCAACGAGCGAGGCTGGGACCGCTGCCTGGCCTCGGCCTGTGACGAGGCCAACGTCGTCGTCTGCGCCAGCGACGGCTTCGGCATCCGCAACCAGGGCGCCTCGGTCGCCGAGCAGGTCGCCGCCATGGCCGCCATCGCCGGGCGCCGCGCGCGCGAGGGCGGGCCGCCGATCTCGGTGACCATCTCGGTCGCCTTCGGCTGCCCGTTCGACGGCGAGGTCAGCGAGGACCAGGTGGTCGCCCTGGTGCGCGAGGCCGCCGCCTGCGACGTGGTCGAGATCGCCCTGGCCGACACCATCGGCGTCGCCGACCCCTGGACCGTGCGCCGCCGCGTCGAGGCCGCGCGCAAGGTGGCGAACGGCAAGCGCCTTCGCCTGCACTTCCACGACACACGCGGCACGGGCCTGGCCAACGCCTTCGCCGGCGTCGAGGCGGGCGTGCGGGTGCTGGACGCCAGCTGCGGCGGCCTCGGCGGCTGCCCGTTCGCCCCGGCCGCCACCGGCAACATCGCCACCGAGGACCTGGTCTACATGCTGGACCGCGCCGGCTTCGACACCGGCCTCGACATGGCCGGCCTGGTCGAGGCCGGCCGCTGGATCGGCGAAAAGATCGGCAAGCCCCCCGCCTCCTCCCTCAGCCGCGCCGGCGGCTTCCCGGTCCCGGCGGGGGGTTGACCTGCGGCGCAGACGGCGGCTTCAGCGCCGCTTTTCTGGACCACGAAGCACACGAAGGAGCCGTGCTTGGTCTGAAACGCCGCGCCGAAGGCGAGGCCGTATTTTAACGCAGAGAACGCAGAGAAGGCGCAGAGAGCGCAAAGGGTCTGAGCGCCTCCGCGACCTCCACGCCTTCTCTGCGCCCTCTGCGTTAAAATGCCCAAGGCTCAGCCGCCGGAGACTCGAAGAACGCGCGCTGCGCGCGGCCGCTACCCGGACACCTTCGTGTGCTTCGTGTGCTTCGTGGTCAAATCAAGCGAGCTCAGCCCATCCGAACGTCCTTGCCTTCCCCGCCTGCCGCCAGCCACCCTGGAGTGAGGCCAGGAGGATCTTCGCATGGACGCCGTCAGCTACGCCCTCGACGGGCCGGTCGCCGTCATCACCCTGTCGCGCCCCGAGCGGCGCAACGCCGTCGACGGCGGCACGGCGCAGAAGCTCTATGACGCCTTCAAGCGCTTCGACGCCGACGAGGCGGCGAACGTGGCCGTCTTCACCGGCGCCGGCGGCCACTTCTGCGGCGGGGCGGACCTGAAGGCGATCGCAGAGGGCCAGCGCGGCAACCGGGTCGGCGCGGCGCCCGACGACTACGGCCCCATGGGCCCGACCCGGCTCGAGCTCTCCAAGCCGGTGATCGCCGCCGTCGAGGGCTACGCCGTCGCCGGCGGGCTGGAGATGGCGCTCTGGGCCGACCTGAGGGTGGTGGGCCAGGGCGCGGTGTTCGGCGTCTTCTGCCGCCGCTGGGGCGTGCCCCTGGTCGACCTCGGCACCGTCCGCCTGCCGCGCCTGATCGGCCAGTCGCGGGCGATGGACCTGATCCTCACCGGCCGGCCCGTCGCTTCGGACGAGGCGCTGGCCATCGGCCTCGCCAACCGCGTCGTCCCCGACGGCATGGCCCTGGCCGCCGCGGTCGAGCTGGCCAGGCAGATCGCCGCCTTCCCGCAGACCTGCATGCGCCACGACCGCCGCTCGGCGATCGACCAGTGGAGCCTCTCCTGGCCCGACGCCATCGCCCACGAGGCGGACCTCGGCCTGAAGACCCTGGCCACCGGCGAGCACGTCGCCGGCGCGGCCCGCTTCGCCGGCGGCGCCGGCCGTGGCGGGGCGTTCAGCTGATCATCCGCGCGCTGTGCAAGAGGCGGTAGCAGCGCCCTTGCGCCGCCGCCGGACCGCCGCTAGTTATCCGCCCCTCGCTCGGGGCGCTCAAACGGAGAGATGGCTGAGCGGTTGAAAGCACCGCACTCGAAATGCGGCATACTCGCAAGGGTATCGAGGGTTCGAATCCCTCTCTCTCCGCCACCCCAAGCGACGCGTAGGGTGTCGCCCGAAGCGCCAGAGGCGCGCAGGGGGACCGGCGCTGGTGTGGTACGTCTATCGCCTTTCCACCCCTCGCAGCCATTCAGACTGTCCGCTTATCGGCCGGTCGCGCCATGGGCGGGGAAAACGAACGATATCGCGACCGCTTCAAGTCGCTCGGCCGGGCCTCACCGTTTGAGATCGCAATGCGTGCCGAAGAAGGAATCGCCATTGCTGTTCAGGCCGATGCTCGGGCCGTCGAGAAGTTTCGAGGTGTAGCCCTTGAGCGGGCCGCTGTCGAAAATGATCTGGTCCGCCTGGCCCATGTGGAACGCGCCGTCCTCGTTGGCCGATCGATAGCTGCCGGGTCCGGTGATGGTGACGTCCATGTCGGCGTAGACGTTCGGGTTGCCGGTGAAGCACTCGTAGACGCCTGGAACCAGCTTGTCCGTCGTGCCGGCGGCCGTCCCGGCCGGACGCAGCATCCAGAAGAGGGAGGCTTGATTGCCGTCGGAGTCGCCGCCGCCCTGATCGAGGTGGACGATGCACAGGTCGCCCTGGCTCACCCGCACGACCGTGCCCGTCTGCCCCATGTCGTTCGTCACGCGCCTTCCGGCCGTGCACTGATCCGGCGATTTGAAATTACCTCCGGCGGAGGCTTGCGCCTGGGACGTGGCGGGCGCTGGCTTGGAGCAGCCCGAAATCAGCCCGGCGACGCAGAGCGCCAACACCGTCGGCCCGACGGTAGATTTCATCATCAAGTCCCCCCCACAGTCCTTGTGTCCTGTCGTGGCGAAGCGCCGCGGCCTCAAGTCGCCCGGCCAGGCCTCACCGTTTGAGATCGCAATGGGTGCCGAAGAAGGAGTCGCCATTGCTGTTCAGGCCGATGCTCGGGCCGTCGAGAAGTTTCGAGGTGTAGCCCTTGAGCGCGCCGCTATCGAAAATGATCTGGTTTGCAGCGCCCATGTGGAACGCGCCACTCTCGTTGGCCGATCGATAGCTGCCGGGTCCGGTGATGGTGACGTCCATGTCGGCGTAGACGTTCGGGTTGCCGGTGAAGCACTCGTAGGTGCCTGGAACCAGCTTGTCCGTCGTGCCGGCGGCCGTCCCGGCCGGACGCAGCATCCAGAAGAGGGAGGCCTGGTTGCCGTCCGAGTCGCCGCCGCCGTGATCGAGGTGGACGATACACAGGTCGCCTTGGCTCACCCGCACGACCGTGCCTGTCTGCCCCATGTCGTTCGTCACGCGCCTTCCGGCCGTGCACTGGCCCGGCGACTTGAAATTGCCTCCCGCGGCGGCTTGCGGCTGGGGCGCGCGCGCGGCGCGTGGCGGCGCCGGTGGTGGCGGCGGCGGCGGGGGCGGAGCTGGCGCAACGCGCGGGGGCGCGGGCGGCTGGGCGGCTTGAGCGGCTGCAGCGGGGTCATGGCCATAGTGGTCCTGCGGAAACATGGCTTGCAGCTTCGCTTCCCCGGCAACCGCCTCGGGGTCATCCACCGCGTGGACGCGTTCGGCCGAGAACAGGTGGGTCTCCTTCAGCCAGTGCCCGCCGGCGCCGCCCGACCAGCGATCGCAGACCGCGGAATAGGAGATGTTCGCGGGTGAATTTCCCACGCCATCACTCAGCAGGGTGCAATACTCCCACTCACCGCCGTAGGGGGTGACGAGGACCCGATCGCCCTGATGGAAGACCCGCTGCGCCGCGCCCTCAGGCGCCGGCTGGGCCAGCGCGGGCCCGACAGCCATCAACGCGACCAGCACAACAAGGTTTGATCGGATCATTACTGCCCCCCCTTTGATCAGACCGAGTTTAAAGTCGGCTACTCTCGACGGAACCCCAACTTAGGGGGGTTCTTCCGAGTCGTGGCGCGACTAGGGAGGCTCATGCATGTTACCGTTATGTTTCAGCCGCGCGGGAGCGAGGGCTCGGTGAGGTCCGGCAAGTCTACCGGACAACGCCCGCCCACCACCCTCGAAGCCGAACCCGCCAGCGCCCCTGGTGGCCAAACTTGGCCCTGTAAGAGTCCGCAAGAACCCGCCGAGGGCATGGCGGCGCTGCCGGGCGTGGCGCGGCGCGCCCTGCGCGAGTCCGAGGATCGCTAGGTGTTCGTCCTGTCCCGGCGGGCCGTCGGCGGCGAGGAGCCCCTGTTCGCGGCCGGGTGACCCGCCGCCGGGGGGACCGGCCGGTCGGAGTGTGTCGGCCCCGACTTCACGGCCTGATCTGGATATTCTCCGCGCCTTGGCTTGTATTTCAGGCGCCAATACCCTATTTTGCAAGTCATCAAAACATCGATCCAGGATCACCTGCACCGTTTGGAAACGGGATTTCCTGGCGGCTTCGTTTCGACCCTCTTCCGAAGATTTGATATCGACGCGGTCCATCGCGGTCGAAAACTCTGGTCCGGAAAGGGATCATCCATGCAATACGGCGTCGTCAAGTGGTTCAACACCGACAAGGGCTACGGCTTCATCCAGCCCGAGGACGGCGGACAGGACGTGTTCGTCCATGCCACGGCGGTCGAACGGGCCGGGCTTTCCTTCCCGAAGGAGGGCCAGCGCCTCGGCTTCGTCGTCGAACAGGACCCGCGCAGCGGCAAGGCCTCGGCCGGCCAGCTGCAGGATCACTGAGCGCAAGGGGGCGCCCCCCTGCTCCCTGCGGTCGGAAGGGGACGGCCGGGCCTCGCGTCCGGCCGTCTTCCCGTCCGTCGACCACTCTTGCCGCCACTCTTGCCGAAGGAAACCGCCATGCGCACCCTGGCCGAACGCCTGCCGACCCTGAGCCGCGACGACCTGATGACCCTTCGCGCCAACGCGCGCCGGCTGGAGACCGAGACGGGTCCGCGGGCCGTCCAGGCCGCGGAGCTGCTGCCCCTGATCGAAGCGGAGCTGGCTGCGCGCCCGACAGCCGGCGCCCCGGCCAAGGCGCCCCGCGCCAGGCGCAAGCCGGCCGCCCG
>DASZQQ010000164.1:0-1821 GCA_035549595.1 Caulobacteraceae bacterium | reverse complement strand
GAGCCAGGTGGCGAGGGCCGACAGCCCCACCGTCCGGCGCAGGTAGCCGGCGACGCTGGCGCGGGCGCTCGGCGGCGCGGGCGGCGGCCGCAGCCGGCCCAGGACTTCGGCGAGCCGCTGCAGCCAGGCGGCGAGCCTGGTGTCGCCGTGCAGGCGCCGGTTCGACCGGAAGAGCCAGCCCGATACCGCGCAGAACACCCCGAACACGGCCGCCATGGCCCAGACCGGATCGACGCGGCCGTCCTCGCCGAGCCTCTGGGTCAGGCGCACGCTCTGGCGGAACGCCAGCGCCACGCCGACGGCCAGGGCCAGCCCCAGCACGCGCCGCTCGCGCCGCGCCGCGATCGCCACCGGCAGGGCGAGGAACGGCAGGACGGGCAGGGCGAGGGTGCGCGCGAGGCGGGCTGCCAGCTCGGACCGGGCGGCAAGGCCCTGCGCCGCGCCGGCGAGTTCGGTCAGGGTGCGCTCCTGCGGCCGGCTCTCCCGCGCCAGGGTCCGCCCGCCGGCCGGCCAGGGGTCGGCCAGGCCATAGCTCTCGAACCCGCCCGAGACCGGCCGCCGGCCGGGCCGCAGCATCAGCACCGTTCCGTCGACGGCGTCGAGCGTCGCGGTCCGCCCGTCGGGACGCAGGGCGAGGTGCGCGAGCGGCGCGGTGAGTGCGATCTCGTCGCCGTCCGGAGAGCGTCGGTGGACGAAGAGCCCCTCGAGCGCGCGGCCGCTGGCGTCGGTTCTGTCCGCGGTCAGGGTGACGCCGCCGGCCCTTCCCTGGAAGAACCAGGGCTGGACCTCGGCCGTCCAGCCGGCCTGGACCGCCGCCTCGCGGGCGGCGCGGTAGCGGTAGAGTCCGAGCGGCTCCCAGGCGCCGAGGAAGGCCAGGTTCGCCGCCGCCACGACGACGCCCGCGGCCACCAGCACGGCCATGATCCGCCCCAGCGAGACGCCGCCGGCCAGCATGGCTTCGATCTCGAGGTCCTCGTCGAGCGCCGAAAGGGTCAGCAGCATGCCGATCAGGAAGGCGTCCGGCAGGGCGAGGGCGACGTAGTGCGGGGCCAGGTCCAGGACCATGCCCGGCAGGAACGACAGGTGCGCGCCGGCGGTCGCCATCTGGGTGGCCAGGCGCAGCGCCCGCTCCAGCATGGTGACGGTGAAGACCACGGCGAAGGCCGCCGCCGAGCGTGTCGCCAGGAGGCGCAGGACGTAGGCGTCGAGCAGCGTCAGCCGGCCGCCGGCGCCGGCCCGGGCCCGCGGCCGCCGGCCGGGGGCGGCGAGGGCGCCCGTCAAAACAGGTCCCCGACCAGCCGCTGCAGGCCCGGGATCGCGGCGCGCACGATATGCCCTTCGGGGTGGGCGTAGAACGGGCCGATGCGGGTGTAGAGGTGCAGCACGCTGTAGGTGATGGTGCCCAGGACCGCGTGGCTGGCGCCCAGCAGAAGCACGTTCGGCCGCGCCCAGAACAGCCACGACCAGACGAGGCCCATGGTCAGGGTCATGCCGGCCAGCGGCCAGTTGGGGGCGTGGGCGAGGGCGAAGAGGCCGGCCACTGCGGCCGCCGTCGCCAGCCGGGCCTGGACGGCGCCGGGCATCACCGAGGCGAAGGCCGCGCGCAGCCGCGTCTGGACGTAGCCGAAGAAGGCGATCGCCTGGATCGGGCCGTAGACGAGGTAGATCGCAAGCTTCAGGGCGGCCGAGCGCCAGTCGGTGTGCGCGACGAACGCAGGATCGCGGATCCAGCACGCCGCCAGCAGGGCCACCGCGGCGGTCGCCGTGACGACGAGGTAGCTTGGCCAGGCGTTGCGCACGCGGCCCGGATCGTCGATCGGC
>DASZQQ010000163.1:0-3463 GCA_035549595.1 Caulobacteraceae bacterium | reverse complement strand
TAGTCGCCGTGCTCGTCCTGGAACACGCCGTCCAGCACCAGGAACTCCTCGCCGCCGTCGTGGGTGTGGGGCGAGAACAGGCTGCCCGGGCCATAGCGCACGATGGTCGTCGCCCGCGCCACCTCGTCGCCGACGCGGTCGAGCATGCGCCGCTCGACGGCCGCCATCGGCGAGGCCACCCAGGCCATGCGCGTCCCGTGCGCAACGGCTCGCTTCGTAAGGTCGGCGTTCAGCTCCATCAGGTTCCGCTCCGGGGGCAATTCGGGGCGACCCGGCGCCGGACCGGCGCGGCCGCCCAGGAGCCCTCCTGGCCATCGAGATGGTGCAGAACGGGGCCACGGCAAGGGCGGCCGCAGCGATGTCGGACGGGGGGACACGAACCCTGCGGGATCATGTCCCCGGACCCCCGCCGCACCGTCGGGGACATGATGCCTCCGGCATCGTGTCCCCTTCACGGGGTTTCTCAGAAGCCCAGCTCGGCCCTCAGAGCCTGCGCCGTCACGCCCCGCGCGCGCAGTTCGCGCAGGGTCTCGGCGCGGTCGCGTTTGGCCAGGCGCTTGCCGTCCGGTCCTGTCAGAAGCCGGTGATGGCGATACAGAGGCGTCGGCAGGTCGAGCAGGGCCTGCAGCAGGCGCTGGATGTGCGCCGCCTCGGCCAGGTCCTCGCCGCGGATGACATGGGTGATCGCCTGCAGGGCGTCGTCGACCACCACGGCCAGGTGATAGGCGACGCCGACGTCCTTGCGCGCCAGCACGATGTCGCCGGCCCTTTGCGGCTCGGCCCGGACGACGCCGCGGTCCTGGTCGACGAAGGTCAGGTGCGCGAACCCGCCCAGGGCGCGCTCGGCGGCGTCCAGCGACAGGCGCCAGGCGAAGGCCTCGCCCGCCTCGAGCCGGCGGCGCTCCTCGTCCGGGGCCAACGGGGCGCCGCGCCAGGCCTCGGCCGGTCCGTGCGGGGCGCGGGCGATGTCTTCGGCGATCGCCCGGCGGGTGCGAAAGCACCGGTAGACGAGGTCGCGCGTGCGCAGGGTGTCGATGGCGGCGTGGTAGTCGGCCAGGTGCTCGGACTGGCGGCGGACCGGCTGTTCCCAGGAAAGACCCAGCCAGGCGAGGTCCTCCAGGATCGACGCCTCGAACTCGCGCCGGCAGCGGGTGGCGTCGATGTCCTCGATGCGCAGCACGAAACGGCCGTGGGCGTCCTCAGCGGCCTGCCAGGCGGTCAGGGCCGAGAAGGCGTGGCCCTTGTGCAGGTGGCCGGTCGGGGAGGGGGCGAAGCGGGTCGCGAACGGAACGGGGCGCGCTCCGGTCGCCGGATCGGTCGCCACGGGCTCAGGCCTTGGGCCGGCCCGCGTGGGTGAAGACGCCGATGTGTTCCAGGATCGCGCGCAGGAAGGCGTCCTCGCCGCCGAGGGCCTCCTTCAGCGGCTCGAACTCGCGGAAGGTGGCCATCTCGGCCAGGCCGTGCGCGGCGCACCAGGCGGCGATGGTGGCCAGCTGCAGCTCCTGGGGGTCCGGCTTGCCGCCGGCGGCGACGATCGCCTCGCCGACATGGGTCCAGCCGCTGCCGGCGTCCTTGGCGTGCTCGGGCATGGCCGTGCGGTCGCGCATGCCATCGTACATCACCCGGTAGAGGGCCGGGTTGGCGCGGGCGAACTTCACATAGGCCACGCCGATGTCGGTCAGGGCGCTCTTCGAGCACGGGGCGTCGGAGCGCGCCTGCGCCACCTCGTGGCCCAGCTGCTCCCAGCCCTCCTGCGCCACCGCGTCCAGCAGCTCGCACTTGTCCTTGAAGTGGTGGTAGGGCGCCGCCGGGCTGACCCCGGCCTCGCGGGCCACGGCGCGCAGCGACAGGGCGGCCGGCCCCTCCTTCTCCAGGATGGTCCGGGCGGCCTGCACCAGGGCGTTGCGAAGATCGCCATGGTGATAGGGCCGGGCTGTGGCGGCGCTTCCAGTTTCTCTCATTGCGGTCACCGTAAAACTGAATCTGGACGCTGTAAAGATGTATGTTGACACCGTTCAGATCGGTGATATCTAAGCACCGTCCAGATGGATCCCGCTCCCCCGGGACCCGCTGGGCCGGACCCCGCTCCCCCGGGGCCCGAACGACCAAAATCAGGAAGTCTTGTCATGTCTCTCGCAAACCTCTTTGCCTTCGAACGCGTGTTCGACCGGACGGTCGCCGTGTTCCTCGTCATGCTCGGCCTCGCCATCGGCGGCGCCAGCGCGATCGTCGGCGCCTAGAGCGCCTCCCGCCAAAGTGGGAACCGGTTTGGCGTTCAGGAGGCGCTCAAACTCCAAGAATCGAGCCTTCTTGTCCCGGTCAGGTCGAATCGACATGACCGGGGAAGGCTCTGTGGTCATCCTGGGCTCGATGCGTAACAACCAGAGCCTCGGGGGAAGCCGAAAGCCCGCTTCCCCCGATCGCCCGGCTCTGAAGGCGCGGCAACAGCCTCGCGCCTGAGTCCCCGACGCCGGGCGCCCGACGCCCGGCCCGGCGGCGCCGAACGCGCCCCAACGCCTCACAAACCAGCCCTGGCCTCCGGTCCCCGAACCTCGGGGGTGATCCCCCGTCCCCGTCCTGTGCTACAGTGCCTTCGCCAGGAGACGCCGGCATGGCCAGGACCGGAGCTTGGATGCGGACCCTCGCGGCGCTCACCGCCGCGGCCGGCCTCGCGGCCGCAGGGCCGGCCGGACACCCGCCGCCCGGTCCCGCGGGCGAGGCCCCCGGTCCAGCCGAATACACCCCGCCCGCCCAGTGCCTGAAGTCGGTGATGGCGGTCCTGAGCCGCGACGGCGGCAAGCTCTTGCGCACCCTCGTCACCCGCTCCGACGCCTTCGGCGACGTCTGGCGCGCCGACTTCTCGACGCCGGGCTACAGCGACGCCCTGGTCAACCGCGCCATCTGCTGGAGCGACCAGACGCTGATCCTGATGCACCAGAAGATCGCGCCCCTGCCGACCACCGCCGGCGCCCTGCACCGGCCGGCGGCGCTGCGCTGCGCCTACACCGAGCTCGAGGACCCTTGCCGCGACGAGCCGGTGCGCATGGTCTGGCTGTGCCAGCGCCCGGCCCTGATGCTCTACGCCGACGGCCGCGTGCGCCCGGCCTCGGCCGGCGAGGCCCTGGACGTATCCTTCGTCAACCGCGGCCCGTCCGAGACCGAAGCCGCCTGGATCCGCCGCTGCGAACCCCACGGCGGCCCCTACCGCGGCGACGACTGAGTCCGCGTCGGCGAGTCAGCTTTTTGGGACCACGAAGCACACCAAGCACACAAGGTTGGCCGCTGCTTGGTCTGAAACGCCGAGCCGGAGGCGAGGCCGTATTTTAACGCAGAGATCGCAGAGAAGGCGCAGAGCGCGCAGAGGGTCTGAGCGCCTCCGCGACCTCCGCGCCTTCTCTGCGCCCTCTGCGTTAAAATGCCCAAGGCGCAGCCGCCGGACCCTCGGAGAACACGCGCTGCGCGC
>DASZQQ010000162.1:0-20570 GCA_035549595.1 Caulobacteraceae bacterium | reverse complement strand
CGTCGAAGGTCCAGGTCGCTTCGTAGCCGAGGCCGACGGCGGCGAGGGCCGCGGCGTTCTCGCCCGGCAGGTCGTCGGGGATCGGGTTGGCCGGATCGGGGGCGATGCGCAGGGCGGGCGGCAGGGCCTCGTTCCAGTCCGGTAGGGGCGCCGGCAGCGGGTTGATCTCGATCAGCCGCGCGCCCGGCCGGCACGCGCGGCGCACGTCGGCGATCCAGTTCGTCGGTCCGCGGCGCGAGACGACCATGTCCAGCGAGGCGTCCTCCACCGGCATGCGCGCCGCCCCGCCGTTGAAGCGCGCGCTGGAGTTGACGCAGGAAAGCTCGACGTTCGTGAGCCCGGCCCGGTCCACGGCCGCCTTGGCGATGGCGATGAACTCCGGGACGGCGTCGTAGGCGACGTAGCGCCCGGCCTTCGGAGCGAAGGCCAGCACGTCGGGCCCGTGGCCGCAGCCGGCCTCCAGGACGGTCCTGTCCGGCGCCAGGTGGGCCTCGACCAGCCGCGTGTAGGCCCCCTCCCCGTCCTCGCCGTCGCTCCGCGATGTCCACGGGTAGAAGTAGCCGCCCTGCTCGGCGGCGAGCGCCGCCATCTGCTCGAAGTAGTTCACGGCCCGCCCCCTTAAGGATCGTCCCGGAGTTCGCCGGGTTGAGGGGTCAGACTACCCTCAGGGCGCTGCAACTGTCCCCTCGGAGGCGACCATGAGCGATCCGTACCGTCCGGACGATCCGTCCCAACCGCCGATCCCGCCCGAGATGCCGGACTTCCCGGAAGAGCCGGGCCCATTCCCGCCGCCCGACGAGCCGGTCCTGCCGCCCTCGCCGACGTAGGCCGCCGGGGACATGAAACCTGCCGCAGGCAGGGTTCGTGTCCCCTTGTGCAAGCTGGAGGGGACACGTTCCTGGCGTAACATGTCCCAGTCGGAGGACAGGCCGCCTCTACCCCTTCGCCTCGACGTAGATCTCGCCGCCGCTGTCCTTGAACTTCTCGGCCATTTCGGCGAGGCCCTCGGCCACGGCGTTCTGGCCCGCCGCGGCGTCGCGGATCTCCTGGCTGATCTTCATCGAGCAGAACTTCGGCCCGCACATCGAGCAGAAGTGGGCGACCTTGTGCGCCTCCTTCGGCAGGGTCTCGTCGTGGTACTCGCGGGCCGTTTCCGGATCGAGGCCGAGGTTGAACTGGTCCTCCCAGCGGAACTCGAAGCGCGCGCGCGACAGGGCGTCGTCCCAGGCGCGGGCGGCCGGATGGCCCTTGGCGAGGTCGGCGGCGTGGGCGGCGATCTTGTAGGCGATCACCCCGTCCTTGACGTCCTGCCGGTCGGGCAGGCCCAGGTGCTCCTTGGGCGTCACGTAGCAGAGCATGGCGGTGCCGAACCAGCCGATCATCGCCGCGCCGATGGCGCTGGTGATGTGGTCGTAGCCGGGCGCGATGTCGGTGGTGAGCGGGCCGAGGGTGTAGAACGGGGCCTCGTGGCAGTGCTTCAGCTGCTTGTCCATGTTGGCCTTGATCTTGTGCATCGGCACGTGGCCGGGGCCCTCGATCATCACCTGGACGCCGTGCTTCCAGGCGACCTTGGTCAGCTCGCCCAGGGTCTCCAGCTCGGCGAACTGGGCCGCGTCGTTGGCGTCGGCGATCGAGCCGGGGCGCAGGCCGTCGCCCAGCGAGAACGACACGTCGTAGGCGCGCATGATCTCGCAGATGTCCTCGAAGCGCTCGTAGAGGAAGTTCTCGCGGTGGTGCGCCAGGCACCACTTGGCCATGATCGAGCCGCCGCGCGAGACGATGCCGGTCACCCGCTTCGCCGTCAGCGGGATGTACGGCAGGCGCACGCCGGCGTGGATGGTGAAGTAGTCCACCCCCTGCTCGGCCTGCTCGATCAGGGTGTCGCGGAACACCTCCCAGGTCAGGTCCTCGGCGACGCCGCCGACCTTCTCCAGCGCCTGGTAGATCGGCACGGTGCCGAGCGGCGTCGGGCAGTTGCGGATGATCCACTCGCGGATGTTGTGGATGTTGCGGCCGGTCGACAGGTCCATGATCGTGTCGGCGCCCCAGCGGATCGCCCAGACCATCTTGTCGACCTCGTCCTCGACCGAGGACAGGACCGCCGAGTTGCCGATGTTGGCGTTGACCTTGACCAGGAAGTTGCGGCCGATCGCCATCGGCTCCAGCTCGCCGTGGTTGATGTTGGCCGGGATGATGGCGCGGCCGCGGGCGATCTCGTCGCGCACGAACTCGGGGGTCACGTAGTCGGGGATCTCGGCGCCGAAGTCCTCGCCGTCGCGGATGAAGGGCTCGCCCTCCTTGCGGCGCAGGTTCTCGCGGATAGCGACGAACTCCATCTCCGGCGTGACGATGCCGCGCCGGGCGTACTCCAGCTGGGTCACCGCCGCCCCGCCCTTGGCGCGCAGCACCTTGCGCTGCGAGATGTCGAACTGCGGGGCGAGGTGGCGGCCGCGGGCGTGGCCGTTGTCTTCGGGCTTGACCGCGCGGGCCGCGACCTCCTCGACGTCGCCGCGAGCGCGCACCCAGGCGTCGCGGGGCGCGGCCAGGCCCTTCTTGATGTCGATCGTCGCCGCCGGGTCGGTGTAGGGGCCCGAGGGGTCATAGATGGTGATCGGCGGCTCGCCGGCCGACGGATGCACCGCGACCTCGCGGAACGGCACGCGCACGCACGGATGCAGCACCCCGCTCTCGTAGACCTTGCGCGAGCCGGGGCGCTCCCCGGTCGGGATGGCGTCGGGCGCAGCGTTCTTGCTGGCGGGCGTCTGGATGTTCACGGCGAGGACCTTCCGTTCGGCTTCGGATAGGCCAGGCCCTGCGCTAGGCGGCAACGGGGTCCCCGCCCCGCGTTCCCTCCCTTCGCCGGCATGACCCGGATCAGGTTCGGCGGGTCGCGGCCTCAGCCGCCTCTCAGTCCCTTGAGCGGGACACCCCGGAGAACGCCAGGAAGGTAGGCGCTTCAACGGCGAGGTCAACCGCCCACCTGACGTCCTTTCTTGGGCCCCGCTTGCATGCCGGGCCTCGCGCAGGCCTAAGTCGCGCCAGCCCGCCGGAGTCGCCCCAGTCTTGACCGCCGTTCCCCCTTCCGAGCCGCTCAACACCGCCCGGGTGTTCGCGCGCACCTTCGCCTTCTTCCGCGTGGCGACGCCCGAGTTGCTGCTGATCGGGGCGATCTCGACGCTGGGATCGGTGGGGGTGTCGCTGGCCTTCGACCCGTTCGCCCGGAGCCTGATCGGCCAGCAGCATCCGTGGATCGATCTCGCCGGCTGGGCGGCGCAGTTTCCCGTGTTCGTGCTGTCCGACATCGGCCTGGCGGTGGCGGGGCTGATGATCCTGGGGACCGGCCGCGTGCGCCTGCGGTCGCTGGCGATCACCGCCCTGGTCGCCTTTCCCGCGGCCCTGGCGATAGACCTCGTCGAGAACCTGCCCGACCTCATCGACCGCTCCTTCCAGCACGGCCAGGGCCCCAGCATGTTCCATGACGTCGGCGCGATCCTGATCGGCGCGGCGTGGAACGTCGTGTGGATGCCCGCCCTGGCGGTGGCGGCCGAGGAGAAGGCCGGGCCGGTCGCCAGCCTCAGGCGCAGCTTCGACCTCGTGCGCGGCCAGTGGTGGCGGGTCTTCTCCTTTACGATCCTGATCCACGTCGCCCCGATCGTGGTCCCCTTGCTGATCCTCGCGCCGATCGCGGCGATCACGGGATTGGACATCCCCGGCTGGGTCGCAGCCGCGGTCGCGACGCCGTTCTTCGCCTTCGGCAGCGCCTCCCAGGCGACGATCTACTGGGAACTCGTGCGCCTGAAGGACGGCGTCAATCCGCGCGAGGTCTCGACGATCTTCGACTAGGGTGGCGCTTTCCGGAGGGAACGAAGAAGAGGAGCCACGCATGAAGACCCCCGCCCTCGCCGCCCTGGCCCTGGCCCTGGCCGCTTTCGCCGCCGCGCCGGTCCCGGCCAGCCCGGCCCAGCCGCCGGCCAGCCGCGGCCAGTGCTTCTACGTCACCCAGGCCGACGGGTACCGCGCCGCCGACGCGCGGACAGTCTACGCCCGCGTGAGCGGACGGCAGATCTGGCGCATCGACCTGAAGGCGCCCTGCGACGGCCTCGTCGGCGGGTCGCAGACGCTCGTCGTCGAGCCGAGCGGTTCGGGCTCGATCTGCGGGCCCCTGGACCTGAACCTCTATGCGACCTCGCACGGCGTGCGGCAGCGCTGCCTGGTGGGCCAGCTTACCCGCCTGTCCGACGCGGACGCCGCCGCCTTGCCGGCGAAGCTGCGGCCGTAAGGTCCCGCCGGGCGTCTATTCCGCGGGCGCGGTCCGCACCACCGGCCGGGCCAGTCGATCCGGCGCCGCCAGGTAGCCGTAGCCGAAGTCGTGGCGCAGGTGGCGGCTGAGGATGGCCTGCAGCAGCGCCGCCTCCCCGGCCGAGAAGCGCGCGGCCCGGCGGCGCTCGGCGTCGGGGATGATGACCTCCTCGAAGGTCCGGTCCAGCTGTTCGGCGACCGCGCCCCGCGAGGACACGGCCACGGCGGCGTCGAGGGCCGCGGGGGTGAAGGCGATGCCGAAGTGGCGGCCGGCGCGATCGACCGCGGCGGCGGGGTCGGCGCCGATGTCCTCGTAGCGCAGGACCAGGATCTCGTCCGGGAAGCGGTCCGCCGCATCGCCCCAGCGGTTGAAGAAGCGCACGAACCACCAGGCGTCGGCCGTGTAGCGCCGCCCCAGTGGGTCGCCGCGCACGAACTGCGCCAGGGAGGACCGGTAGTCGTCCTGCCACTTGACGTAGTTGGACAGCATCGCCTCGCCGATCTCGCGCACCAGCACCAGGGTCCTGGGCAGGCCGGCGGCCCGCCGGACCCAGGGCCAGGCCAGCACGCCGGAGGGCACCGTGTGCGAGGAGACGATGCGCGGGATCTGCGGATGCACCGGCTTCCATTTCGGGCTGGCGATGAAGTCGCCGGACCGCTCGCCGCTGGAGCGCGCCGGCGGGGGCAGGCCGTACTGGGCCGCCATGGCGCAGCTCAGCATGAAGCGCAGCCAGTGGGTGCCGGAGTTCTTGGCCGTGGCGATCAGGCCGTCGACGTCGCGATGACGCAGGGGAAGGAAGTTGTTGAGGTGCGTGGACAGCCGCTTGGCCGCGAAGGCGATCTCGAGACCGGCGTCCAGGGGCGGCGGGCGGGACGGTTCAGGCACGCTCTCTCTCCAGGCGCCCGGCGTTCACGGACCGGCTCGTTAGCCCGCGTTTCGGACCGCCGCATGTCATGAACGTCACACGCGCGCGGATCGACCCTCCGGCGTCATTCGCTCCGCGATTTTCCTGCAGATGGGTAGTTTCAGGCGCCCCTGGGGCCCCTGACTCAGCGGCGGGTCACGGTGAAGCGCAGCAGCTGCTGCTGCGGCAGGATCCAGTCGGGCTTCAGCGTCACGGCCTGCTGGTAGTCGAGGTAGGCGGCCTTGGCGTTCTCCAGGCCCTCATAGGCGAGCGCGCGGTTGTAGTAGGCCTTTTCCGGCTCCTCGACGCCCAGCTCCAGGCCCTTGTTGATGTCCGACAGGCCGTCCTGGTAGCGCTTCTGGGCGATGGCGACGGCGCCGCGGTTGACCCAGCCCTCGCCGATCTTCGGGTCGAGCTGGATGGCGACGTTGAAGTCGGCGCGGGCCGCGTCGAACGCCAGCCGGCGCAGGTGCATCACGCCGCGGTTGATGAAGGTGCCGGCGCGGTCGCGCGCGTTCAGCGCCTCGTCCTCCAGCGCCTCGCTGCACATCCGGATCGACTCGTTGTCCGACTTGCCGTGCAGCGCCGCCGTCGAGCAGTCGCCGGCCATGCCGTTGCCGATCACGGTGACGGAGGCCCGCGCCGAGCCCGCGGCGCCCAGCACGGCCGCGACGGCCACGCCGGCCGCCAGGATGGGGATCAGTCGCATGGCGTCCTCCAAAGCCCGCCCTCCGGCGCGGCGCCGGCCGAGCGGACGCGAAACACGAGCTTCGCGCCGCCCTGCACGGATGTCAATTTTCAGACGAAACGGAGGGCGGGGCCGCAGCGCCTCAGTCGGCGGGCGAGCGCAGCACGTTCACATAGCGGCCGCCCAGCAGCACCCAGTCCGAGGCCGGCCGCAGCAGGTCCATGAACTCGTCGACGGCGTCGCGCCGCAGCCAGGGATCGATCCGATGGCCCTTGACCGGGCCGTTGTGGTCCACCGTCCGGCGCAGCAGGCGGGCGATGTACTCCATGGCCAGGACATGGTCGTCCTTCATCGCCTGCTGGAAGGTGGCCGCGTCGGTGGCCCCGGCGCGCGCCTGGACCAGGGCCTTCAGCTCCGGTCCGAAGCCCATGGAATTGGCGCTGACCTGGAAGGCGCCGGCCTCGGTGGTGAGCGCGGTGTGCGAGGACGGGTTCTGCTCGTGGCGCCCTTGCGTCCACTTCCACTCCGACTCGAAGCCGGCCAGCACCCGCATCACCTCCAGCATCACCGCCCGGCGGTGCGAGGGGCCCTGCCAGGGGCCCAGCGAGGAGAACACGCTGGAATAGACGTCGGCGCCCGCCGAGGGCGCGAAGATCTCGTCGTCGGCGACCGATCCCCAGGCGACCAGCTCGTCGAGGAAGCTGTCGGGGGGTACGCCGCGGTTGGTGACGCTGTGCTTGGTGGCTCGATAGACCATGACCGCCTCTTGGCTGTGTGCGAAATGGCCCTCTCGCGTGACGCGAGATGCCCGGCCAAGACGGCGAAACCGTGGCGCTCGCGGCGCAGCTCAGGCGCCTGCCGACGGGGCTTCCGGCTCTGGACCCGGCAGAACTGGCGCGACCGGAGCCGCAGGTCCCGATCGCGTTCCGCAAAAATGGAACCCGGTTTTGCGATCAGAACGCGCTCAAACTTTTGATTCTAGAGCACGATTCAACGATCAGACGGTTCCGTCTGATCGCATCGTGCTCTAGGGATGCAGCCATGCTGCAACCCTTCGGCGAAGACCTCTGGCTCTCGGACGGCCCGCTCGCGGACGTGGCGGGATTTCGCTATCCGACCCGGATGATCGTCGTCCGCCTCGGCGGCGGCGGGCTCTTCGTGCTCTCGCCGGTGGCGCTGGGCCCCGAGCTTCGCGCGGCCGTCGACGGCCTCGGCCAGGTGCGCTTCGTCGCCGCGCCCAATTCCCTGCACCACCTGCATCTGGCGCCCTGGCGCGAAGCCTATCCCCACGCCTGCATCCTCGCCCCGCCCGGCCTGCGCCGGCGCCGCCCGGACCTCGCCTTCGACGCCGACCTCGGCGAGGCGCCCGCCCCCGAGTGGGCCGCCGACCTCGACCAGGTGATCGTCCACGGCAACCTGATCACCGCCGAGGTCGTGTTCTTCCATCGCGCGAGCCGTACGGCGATCTTCACCGACCTGATCCAGCACTTCGAGCCGGGCTGGTTCGCCGGCTGGCGCGCCGCCGTCGCCCGGCTCGACCTGATGGCCGCGCCCGAGCCGCAGACGCCGCGCAAGTTCCGCCTCGCCACCGTGCACCGCCCCGCCGCCCGCGCCGCCCTGAACCGCATCCTCGCCTGGCCCACGGAGAAGGTCGTCATGGCCCACGCCCCGCCGGTCGAGACGGACGGACAGGCCTTCATCGCGCGCACGTTCGCGTGGCTGCTGCCATGAGGCTTGGGCGCCGACCTACTGCGGCACCCCGTACAGGTGGTAGATTTCGCCTTCCAGGCTGTTGAAGAACTTCTGGATCCGCTCGGCGACAGTGTCGCTCGTGGCGACGACCGGGCAGTTGCTGTAAGAGCCCCAGTCGCCGCCCCCCGCCGCGATGACCTCCTCGACGAAGGCCACGCAGTTGTGCGGCAGCACGCCCCAGGTCCATTTCTCGCCGAGCAGGCTTTCGACATAGGTCGCCGCGGCCTGGGGGTTGGGCAGGTTGACCTTCTGCCGCCGGATTTCGAGTTTGCCGGTCTCGCGCAGGTACCGGGCGAAGCCGGCGTCGTCCATGTACATGGGATAGCCGCGGACGCGTCCCACGCCGCTGGCCTTCGGGTCGCCCGTCACGTGGAAGTAGTAGCCCTTGCCGCCGCCGGCGTAGATCAGCAGGTGGCCGCAGAAGTTGGGTCCGTCCCCGCTGACGGCGACGATCCAGGTATCGGAGAAGTCGATCTTGATCTGGCCCTTGTAGGCCAGGATGTCACCCTCGTACGCCATATGCCATTTCCTCCCCTGGAGCTGGACCCGACGACAATCACGCGACAAGGAGCGCGTCCCGTTCGCCGCCGCGAACCTCGGACGCCGGGCGATCCTCGCCCAGGCCCCGCCGGCGCGCAATCAGTATTGGCAATACCCCGCCAAAACCCGCATCTCGAACCCGCGCCACCGCTACCCGCGGATGCATCTTCGCTTCGAAGGCGCCAAGGTTGCTCAAGGCAGCGATCGGAGGTGCGAAGTCATGGGCAAGCCGTCGGGCCGGATGCTCGTCCCGGTCCTGCTGACGCTCCTCGGCCTCCCCGCGACGGCTGCCGTCCGCCCGAGCCTGTGGCATGCCTCGGACGGCTATACCTATTTCCATCATGCCGGCGCGGACATGGCCGCGCACGACGCGGCCGTCGACGACTGCGCCCGCCAGGCCCTGACGGTGGCGGCGCCCTCGCTCGGCACGGCGAGCATCGTCGGCGGGCTCGCCGGCCCGGCCATCGAGGCGCTCCAGCTGAAGGGGGTGATGCGCGTCTACTTCGCCGCCAACGTCGAGAACTGCATGGTCTCGCGCGGATGGGAGGTGGTGCGTCTCGGCGACGACGAAGGCCGGGCGCTGTCGGTCCTACCGCAGCCGCAGCAGGCCGCCGTCCTCGCGCCACTGGTCGGCTCGCCGGCGCCGCACGGCGAGGTCGTTCGTCGGCCGGCCCCGCTCGGCGCCCTGCTCGACCAGGGCGGCTACTCCGACCGCGCCGGCCCGCCCTCGCTGAGCCTGACGGCGGGGGCCCGCGCCGGCCCGCGTCCGGACACGCCTCCCGCCGCGACCGCCTACCGGCAGCACGCCGTCAAACCGCTCTTCGCCCCCTTGCCCGCGGCGACGCCAGCCGGCGCGTCAGCGATTGTGGTGCGCATGACGACGATCGCCCCGCACCAGCTGCCTATCCAGCTCGTGCGGCTCGATGGACCCGATGGCGCGCCCGCCTCGCTCGACAGCCTGGCGCTGGCTACGCCCACGAAGGCGTTCTGGAAGGCGGGATCAAGGTTCGAGCGGACCTATGTCGCCGTGGTCCAGCCGGGCCGATGGCGGCTCGCCGGGGCGCAGGGGATCAGCCTTTGCCTCGGGGGACCGGTCTTCGACCTCGCGCCAGGCGAGGCGGTCTTCGCCGGGTCGTTCGACGCGGCCTCGCTCGACCCGCTAATCCCCGACCTCGACATGGAACCGGCGCGAGTCGCGCTCGCCGCCTCGGATCCCGCGCTCGCCGCGCGGCTCAGGCCCGCCGACTGGCGCGCCGGCGGACCGTTCACCTGCGGCCTGCTGCAAAGTCCGCTGATCTGGAACCTGGACTGGCCGGCCCGAGCGACGCCCGACGGCGCGCCGGCTCGCTAGAGCGCTTCCCGCCAAAGTGGGAACCGGTTTGGCGATCAGGAGGCGCTCGAACTCCAAGAATCGAGCCTTCTCGTCCCGGTCAGGTCGATTCGACCTGACCGGGGAAGGCTCCAGGGTCTACGCCCGCCGCGCCTGGGCGGGTTCGGCAAGGCCGCTCAGTTCGGGGAACGAGAGGCCGTCTTCGAAGTCGGCGAGGATGTCGAAGAGCTCCTGGGCGCCGACGAATGGCGGCTTGCCGGGCGGGAAGCGGTAGTTCCAGAAGCTGACAACGTGCTGGACCGCGCCCAGGCGCTCGCCGAGGTCGCTGAACATCGACGGGGCGCCGAGCAGGAACTCGCGGAAGCCCTGCGGCTCGCCCTCGACGAGCCCCTGATAGGCGCGATCGTACACGCGCAGGGTCTCGCGCGCGGCGTCGCGGACCTTGACCAGGGCCTGGGCGACGTACTGGCGCGACCGTTGCAGCTCGGCGCGCGTCTCGGGCTCGACCGGGCCGCGCGGGCGCATCGAGAGGATGCCCGAGGCGATCGCCTCGACCGCCTTCAGCGTCTCGGCCACCGTCCACTTGTAGTAGAGGAAGCCCTTCCAGCAGAAGACGCCCTCCTGGTACTCGGCCTTGTCCAGGCGCAGGGTCAGGCGCAGCGGCTCGGTGTCCTCGTCGACGGTGATCGACAGGATCTTGCGCACCAGCTTGGCGGCGGCGCCCTCGCGCCCGGTGTGCTGGCCGTCGGCGAAACACAACTCGATCAGCCGGCGGATCTCGCCCTCGACGTAGCGATGCATGCGCGCCAGGTCGCCGTCCGAGATCTCGAAGTAGCAGCGCGCCGGCGAGCGGCCGTGGCGCTTGAGCTGCTCGCGCAGCAGGAACGGGTCGAACGAGGGCAGGTCGTCGAGGATCCTGAGCAGCTCATGGTCCTCGAGGTCGTTCACCCAGCGCTCGCCGAGGGTGGCGCGCATGATCGCCTCGTAGTTCATCTGGTCGATGAACACCGAGCGGCCGCCGAGGCGCAGGTCGGCGCCGTCCATGGGGATGACGATCTTGGTCACCGTCTGGCGGCCGGCCGGGAACAGCTCCAGCTCGTCGCGGCGCAGCCGGTGCTTGAGGAAGATGGCGCGGTTCAGGCGCGGGTGGCGGAAGAACGGGTGGTGGCGGTGCTCGGGCTCGTCGCCCGCGCGCGCGGCCACGCGCAGCAGGTTCAGCACCCGGCTGGTCGAGGCGGTCTTCTGAAGCTCCGCCAGACTGCGCACCGTCGGCGTCGACAAGCCACGCTCCATCGGCAGCCGGTCGGGGCCGGCCATCCCAGGACCGCACCCTGGCCAACGGCGGTGAGGAATCCGTTAGCGCGGAAGCTTACCGGCGCATCAGGCCAGGAGGTCGCGCTGGTCGGCGTGGCGCTGGAACCAGGCGACGGCGTAGCTGCAGATCGGCACGACCTTTTCGCCCTCGCGGCGGGCGGCCTCGGCGATCCCCTGCATCACGCGGGCGGCGACGCCTCCCCCGCGAAGCGCCGGCGGCGTCTCGACGTGGTCGATGTAGAGGCGCCCGTCCTGGCGGCGGTAGTCGGCGAAGGCGAGCGCCCCATCGACCGCGAGCTCGAAGCGCTGGCGCGCGCGGTTGTCGCGGAAGGCGGAGTCGGACATCGCTTACGGCCTCGATTTTGCGTGCGGGCGGCTTCGCCACTATCGTCGTACCAGATAGGCGCAAGCCTGGGAGAGTTCCATGACCATCGCTCGCATCGCCGGCGCGTCCCTCCTCGTCCTCGCGCTCGCCGCCTGCCACCGCCCCGGCGCGGCCGGCGGCGCCGACCAGTCCCGCATGGCCCTGCCCGGGGCCGAGGCCCAGGCGCGCAAGGCAGGCCTTTGGGAACAGAAGGTGTCGGACGGCCAGAGCGCCCAGGTGACGCGCCTTTGCCTGGACGCCGCCTCGCACACGGCCATCGCCTACCTCGGCCAGAGCCTGAACCACGACCTGTGCAAGAGCCACACGATGACGCGTGCGGCCGACGGCTCGTGGAGCTTCACCTCGGTCTGCCGGCAGAACGGCGTCGATGTCACGTCCAAGGGCGTCGCCACCGGCGACTTCACCAAGGGCTATCAGATCCGGATGGAGACGCAGGCCCCCGGCGAGGCGCCGCGCCGCTATGTGGTCGACGCGGCCTGGAAGGGCCCCTGCCCGGCCGACATGAAGCCCGGCGACATCGTCGGGCCCGACGGCCGGAAGGTCCGGATTGCGGAACTGAAGACGGGCGCGGCGTCTTGATCCAATGGCGGCGGTTGATCGCAACGGAGGCCATCCGATGATGCGCAGGGTTCTGATCGTGACGGTGGCGGGGCTGGCCCTGGCGGCCTGCAACAAGGGCGGGGCCGGCAAGGCCCCGGCGCCCGGCGCGCCGGCGGCGGGCTCGGCCGCGGCGGGCCTTGCCACCCCGACCCGCAAGGCGGGCCTCTGGCAGATCACCATGACGCGCGACGGCCAGCCCATGCTCGGTCCGATGGGCATGGGACCGGTCAAGACCTGCGTCGACGCCTCGACCGAACAGGGCGGCGCGATCTTCAGCCGCCGCATGGCCAGGGGCCTTTGCCCGCAGATGTCGTCGAGCCGCGGCCTCGACGGCAGCTACAGCTTCTCGAGCACCTGCAACATGGGTCCGGGCGGCACGGTCAAGACCAGCGGCACGGCCAAGGGCGACTTCTCCAGCCAGTACACAGTGCACGCCGAGACCGACGTCGAAGGGCCGCCCGACTCGCCGCGCAATGGCCACCACGTGATGGACACCACCGCCACCTATGTCGGACCGTGCCCGAGCGGCATGGCCGGCGGCGACATCCAGCTGCCGAACGGCTCGGTGATCAATCCCGAGAAGATGGCCGAGGCCTGGCGCGCCGCGCGCCAGGGGCAGGGCGGCGCGGCGACCGGGGGTGACGGCGACGGCGGCGGACCGCCGTCGCAGTAGCTCGGGGCTAGAACCGCTCGACCGCCATGGCGACGGCCTCGCCGCCGCCGATGCACAGGGACGCCAGCCCCTTCTTCTCGCCGCGCGCTTCCAGCGCCGCCAGCAGGGTGGCCAGGATGCGCGCGCCCGAGGCGCCGATCGGGTGGCCGAGGGCGCAGGCGCCGCCGTTGACGTTGACCTTGTCGTGCGGCAGCGCCAGCTCGCGCATGGCGATCATGGTGACGACGGCGAAGGCCTCGTTGACCTCGTAGAGGTCGACCTCGTCGGCCGACCAGCAGGCGCGCTTCAGCGCCTTCTGCATCGCCGGGACCGGGGCGGTGGTGAAGAGCGCCGGCTCGTGCGCATGGGCGCCGTGGCCGGCGACGCGGGCGACCGGCGTCAGGCCCAGCTTCTCGGCCGTCGAGGCGCGCATCATGACGAGGGCCGCGGCGCCGTCGGAGATCGACGAGGCGTTGGCCGCGGTGATGCCGCCATCCTTGGCGAAGGCGGGCTTCAGGGTCGGGATCTTGGCCGGGTCGGCCTTCAGCGGCTGTTCGTCGTCGACCACGGTCTCGGGGCCCTTGCGGCCGGCGATCGTCACGGGCGCGATCTCGCGGCGGAAGGCGCCGCTCTCCACCGCGCGGCGGGCGCGGGCCAGGCTCTCGATGGCGTAGGCGTCCATGTCGGCGCGGCTGAACTGGTAGGCGCCGGCGCTCTCCTCGGCGAAGGCCCCCATCAGCTTGCCCGGCTCGTAGGCGTCCTCGAGGCCGTCGAGGTACATGGAGTCCATCACCCGGTCGTGGCCGATGCGGGCGCCGGCGCGGTGCTTGGCCAGCAGGTAGGGGGCGTTGGTCATGCTCTCCATGCCCCCGGCGACGATGATGTCGGCCGTGCCGGCGGCGAGCGCGTCGTGCGCCAGGATCGCCGCCTGCATGCCCGAGCCGCACATCTTGTTGACGGTGGTCGCCTCGACCGACTTGGGCAGGCCCGCGCCCAGCGCAGCCTGGCGGGCCGGCGCCTGGCCGAGGCCGCCGGGCAGGACGCAGCCCATCAGGATCTGGTCGATCGCCTCGGCCGCGACCTTGGACCGCTCGACCGCCGCCTTGACCGCCACGGCGCCGAGCTCGGTGGCCTTGGCCCCGGTCAGCACGCCCTGGAAGCCGCCCATCGGGGTGCGGGCGTAGTCGACGATGACGATCGGGTCGGCGGCCATTTCGGTGATCCTTCTTCGGAAGCGGTTCGCGGCTGATGTGCGCTGCAACATCGGCGGATGCAAGCCTCGGCGCGATCACTTAGTAGTTTTTGACTACTCGCGGCGTCGCGGGGCGGAGAGGCTGTTTTCACCACGAAGGACACGAAGAACAAGAAGGTCCACGAAGGGACCGGTGCTTCACGCGCCTCGCTGGCGATTCACCCAGGATGCTTGCGCGCTGCGCGCAATTTTCGCCGTGCACGGGGCGCACCGAGACAAGGGCGCCTTCGTGGACCTTCGTGTCCTTCGTGTCCTTCGTGGTCCAATAGGGACTGTGCCTCCGGCACGCCGCCGAGCCGCCCCACCCTGAGGAAGTCCACAAACGCAACGCTTGCCTTCGGGTCGATTGCGCCGCACCCTGCGCAAATGGGCCGTACTGCTGACTATTCCAAGGAAACCTGTTCCGTCGCCGGCGCCCTGTCGGTGGTGGGCGATCCCTGGACGATGCTGATCCTGCGCGACGCCTTCGCCGGCGTCAGGCGCTTCGACGACTGGCAGGCGCGGCTGGGCGTCGCTCGCAACGTCCTGGCCGCGCGGCTGAAGTCCCTGGTCGCCCACGGGGTGATGGAGCCGCGGCTCTATTCCGAGCGCCCGCCGCGGCGCGAGTACGTGCTGACGGCGAAGGGCCGCGACCTGCTGCCGGTGCTGCTGACCCTGAAGGCCTGGGGCGACAAGCACGTCTACGGCGAGACCGCGCCGGTGGAGTTCACCCACAAGTGCGGCGCCGACCTGAAGCCGAAGGTGATCTGCGAGGCCTGCGGCGAGCCGGTGGCCTATGGCGACATCACCGGCGCCAAGCGCACCCCGGCCCCTTCCGTGGGCGAGGTTCTGGCGGACTGACGGCCCGTGGCGTCCGGGCTCAGGCGCCGAAGCGCGCCGAGCGCATGATCGACTCCGCCTCCGCCTGGCCATCGCCGAAGTAGTGCTCCGTCGGGGCCAGGAACAGGATCACGTAAAGCTTGCCGCCGCGGACCGCGGTCATGCCCTCGCCCCTGACGTCCAGCCCCTCGCTGGTCGTGCCGGTGAGGTCGAACATCACGCCGTCGGTGTCGCCGAACCTGCCGGGCCGCAGGTTGGCCGACTCGACCTTCAGGTAGCCGAGCGCTGCGACGCTGTCGGCCACGAACTCCACCGTCTCCTGGGGCGTGAAGTCGGCCTTGACCGTCGGCGTCGGCTTTTCCTTCACCGTCGAGTGGACCATCGACTCGCCCGGCGCGAGGCCCTCGCTGAGGTAGAGGCGGTTCAGCAGCGGCCCGTCGACCGACAGCACCCGCATGCCGCGCTCGTGCACGCCGAGCATGGCGCTGACGTCCGACCACTCGCGGCCGAGCGTCACCTGGTAGGCGGCGCCGACCTTGTAGGCCCCGGCGGGCGCGTCCGTCGCGGTGGCGCACCCGGCGAGCAGGCCGAGGAGCACGATGGCGCCGGCGGCGCCCAGATTGCGGATCCGACTGGTCATGTTCCCTCCCGGGCGTCGAGCGTCTTGAGCGCGCCCTCGACCAGCCAGCGGTCCGAGGCGGCCGGGGCGCGGTCGAGGTAGGCGTGGTAGGCCGCACGCGCCTTGTCGGCGGCATGCTGCTGTTGATAGAGGGCGCCGAGGTCGCGCCAGAGTTCGGGCGGCGCGTCGGGCGCCGTCGAGGCGGTCTCGTAGGCGGCGACGGCCTTGGCCGCGTCGCCGTCGCCGCGGCGCAGGCGGTAGCACTCGCCCTTGAAGTAGCCGAGCACCCCGGCGTCGGCGCCGCCGGCCATCAGCCGGTCGATGATGAACAGGGTCTCGCCGTAGTCGCGGCGGCGCAGGTCGTCGCGCAGCAGCGCGGGCAGGTGCGGCCGGATCGCCGCGCGATAGCGGTCGGCCCCGAGATCGCCCTTGCCGTGGTCCTTGACCAGGGCGGCCATGGCCTCCATCCGCACCCCGTCCAGCGGGTGGTCGTCGAAGAGGCCGGCGCGCGCGTGCTGCTGGCGCACCTTCTCGAACGCAGACTGCGCCTGCTCGTCGATCAGGCCGCGCCAGATGTCGACCGTGGCCGAGGGGTCGTAGCCGGCCCGGGTCATGCGGTCGAAGCCGCCGCGGTCGGCCTCCATCTCCTGCTCGCGCGAATAGTGCTCGAAGCTGGCCACGGCCCCGAGGTAGCCGATGTTCAGCACCAGGCCGCCGACGAAGGGCGCCGCCAGCAGCCCGATCGGCAGCACCGCGTTCAGCCTGGACTTCAGCGCCCGGGCCGCCTCGATGCTGTGGTTCAGGGCGTAGTGCGAGGTCTCGTGGCCCAGGATGAAGGCCAGTTCGGCCTCGTTGCGGGCCCGCAGCAGCGCGCCGGTCCAGACCTCGATGTAGCCGTTCGGCGCCGTCATGGCGTTGAAGAACGGCCGGTCCAGCACATAGACGCGCATCTCGTCGCAGTACTCGGGCGCGACCTTGCACTCGACCTGCTTGACGTAGGCGGTCAGAGCCGGGTCCTTGTCGAGGTCGCCCGAGAGCCGCGCCTCGGCCTCGGCCTTGTCGCTGGCGTACCAGATCCCGGCCTCGTCGCTGGCCGGATCCGGAGGATGCTCGTGCGGCGCCCGCGGCGTCGAGGCCGCGGCGGTCGTGGCCGACAGCAGGGACAAGGCGGCGAGGCCAGAAGCCCCGGCCAGCCACAGGGCTCTGGCCATGTTCAGAACGGGGCCGTCTTGAGGACTTCCGCCATCAGCATGCGCGCGCCCTCGGGCGTGCGCATGTCGGCGCTCGGCGAAGCCTGCGCCAGGTTGTACCAGACCACGCGGCCGGTCTTCAGATCGACCAGCGACACCAGCACGCCCTGGCCGCCCATCGGAATGGCGACGCCGGCGGCGGCCATGGCGATGAACATCAGCTTGCGTCCCGAGGTCGAATAATTGCCGCGGGCCATGACGTAGAGGGCGTAGTCCGAGCCGTAGGCCTCGCCGAGACCGCGCGCGCCCTCGCCCAGCGTCCAGTTGAAGCCGGTCTTGTGCGTCGGCAGCGAGGCCAGGTTCAGGTTGTAGACCAGGATCGAGGCGTTCACGGCCATGTTCAGGCGCAGCACCTGGGCGTTGCGCCCC
Organism: Caulobacteraceae bacterium; assembly: GCA_035549595.1. GTDB lineage: Bacteria > Pseudomonadota > Alphaproteobacteria > Caulobacterales > Caulobacteraceae > Acaudatibacter. The sequence goes on along the minus strand of DASZQQ010000162.1, from coordinate 3,796 downwards.
TCGGTGACCGTGGTCGGGTCCAGAGGCGTCAACTTGACCCCCTTGGCCTCCAGGGCCTCCTTCAGCGCCGCGCCGAGATTGTCGCGCGCCGAGCTACTCCAGTCTGCCCGGGGCTGCTGCACGCCCGCCGCGGCGAGCTCGGAGAGCTCGACGTCCGGCTTGAGCGCCAGCACCCGCGCGTTCGGCGGCGGCTTGGCGACGTCCTGGGCGAGCTTGACCTGGGTCGTGGTGCAGGCCGCCAGCACGAGGCACGCGGCGATGATCGCTAAGCGTTTCATGAGTCCCCCCTCGCCATAGGGTTAAGCGAAGCGGGCCCGCACGCGCAACTGGAATAGCGACGCTTTTTTTCGTGCGTTCGGCGGACTTCGTCCGTCGTCGGGCTATGCCGGCGTCGTCGCGGCGATGAAGCCGCCGCCGAGCACGCGGTCCGGGTCGGCGACGTCGTAGAGGACGCAGGCCTGGCCGGGGGAGACGCCTTCTTCGGGGGCGTCGAACACGACCCCCGGCTCGCCGCCGGCCGTGGCGATGCGCGCCGGCAGGGGCTCGCGCGTCGAGCGCACCCGCGCCAGCACGGCGCGGCCCTCAGCGGCGGCCAAGGACGGCTCCTCGCCCAGCCAGTTCTCTTCCTTCAGGGTCAGGGCCCGGGTCATCAGCGCCTCGCGCGGGCCGACGATCACCTGGCGGGCGTCGGCGTCCAGGCGCACGACGAACAGCGGCTCGCCGACGGCGACGTTGAGGCCGCGCCTCTGGCCGACGGTGTAGCGGGTCACGCCTTCGTGGCGGCCGAGCACGCGCCCGTCCAGGTGCACGATGTCGCCCGGCAGGGCGCCGTGCGGGCGCAGCCGGTCGATCACCGTGGTGTAGCGGCCTTCGGGCACGAAGCAGATGTCCTGGCTGTCGGGCTTGTCGGCGACCGCCAGGCCGAGTTCGGCGGCGACCTGGCGCACGTGCGGCTTGGCCAGGCCCCCCAGCGGGAAGCGCAGGTAGTCCAGCTGGTCGCGCGTGGTGGCGAACAGGAAGTAGCTCTGGTCGCGCCCGGGATCGACCGCGCGCAGCAGGCGCGGCCCGGCCGGGCCGACGTCGCGGCGCACGTAGTGGCCGGTGGCGAGCGCCTCGGCCCCCAGGTCGCGGGCGACGTCCAGCAGGTCGCGGAACTTGACCGTCTGGTTGCAGCGCACGCACGGGATCGGCGTCTCGCCGCGCAGGTAGGCGTCGGCGAAGTCCTCGATCACCGCCTCGCGGAAGCGGGACTCGTAGTCGAGCACATAGTGCGGGATGTCGAGCGCCGCGGCGGCCGTGCGCGCGTCCAGGATGTCCTGGCCCGCGCAGCAGGCCCCCTTCTGCTTCACCGCCACGCCATGGTCGTAGAGCTGCAGCGTCACCCCGACGACGTCGTAGCCGGCGCGCTTCAGGAGCGCCGCGGTGACGGTGGAATCGACGCCGCCGGACATGGCCGCCACCACCCGCGCGCCGGCGGGCAGGCCCACCGCGGCCGCGGCGGCCCGCTCGGCGTAGCCGGCGTCCAGCGTGGGGGGAGCTTCGAGGGGCAAGGCGCTGCGTCTTCCGGGTCGGACAGGCGCGCTATGTAGCGATGCGGCCGCCCGTTGGCGAGGGCGAGGTCCCCTACGGACCCAGCAGGTTCAGCAGCGACGAGCCCTTCAGGGTCGAGAACACCTGCGCGGCCGCCTGCACCGAGAGCTGCGCCATCTGCAGGTCCGAGGCAGCCTTGGCCATGTCGACGTCGGTGATGTTGCCTACCAGCTGCTGCAGCATGGTCTGGCGGTTGCCCAGGTCGCTGCTGATGTTGTCGACCTGCTTCTGCATAAGGCCGTTCTGACCGGCGTCCGAGGTCAGGTTGTCGTGCTCGGTGTCGAAGTTGCCGATCTGGCCCTGCAGGAAGGTGATCTGGGTCTGGGTGAGCGTGCCCGTGAACGGCCCGTTCGGTCCCGAATTGAAGGCCTGGATCGCCTGGTAGGCGTTGAACAGGCCCGTGCCCAGCTTGTCGGCCAGGAAGCCCGAGTTGATCGTCGTCGTCTCGTCCACCTGGTTGGTGGTCACGTACTGGTCGTTGTGGAACAGGGCCGAAACCGGCGTCGTCAGCTGGCTCATGTTGGCGATCTGGACCGGCTGGGTGTTCACCTGCGCGCCGGCGAACAGGTAGCGGCCGTTGAACTTGGTGTTCAGCGCCTCGACGGAGTTCTGGAAGAAGCCCTGCAGCGCCTGCATCAGGGTGTCGCCGCGGCCCGACGCCAGGGCGTCCTTGATCGCCTGGCTGGCGCCGTCCGCCGAGTCGGCGAGCTGGTTGAGCGCCAGGTCCTGGGTCGAGAGCTTGTTGGTCAGCACCGTGCCCTGGTCGAGGAAGCTCGCCACCTTGCTCTGCACGGACTGCAGCGCCGACAGGGTCTCGGAGTCGGCGGCGTAGCCCTTCAGGTCGGTGGCCTTCTTCTGCGACGACACCTGGGCCCCCGCCTCGGTCTGGCGGGCCTGGGCGGCCATGATGTTGTCGAGGACGGCGCTGTACTGCGAGTTGGTCGCGATGCGGATGGTCATCAGTTCGTCGCCATGGCCAGCAGGGTGTCGTACATGTCCTTGGCCGCCTGGATCAGGCGGGCCGAGGCGCTGTAGGCCTGCTGGTAGGTGGTCAGGTTCACCAGTTCCTCGTCGAGGTTGACCCCTTCGGCGGACTGGCGGCGGTTGTCGGCCTCGGTCTTGACCGCCTCGGCGGCGGTCTTGGCGTCGTCGGCGGAGGCGGCCTTGCGGCCGAGCGCGCCGCCGAACTGCGAGGCGTACTGGGTGACGGATGCGGTCGAGGCGGCGAAGTCGCCGGCGGCCGCGAACGACATGCTGGCGTCGCCCGCCTTGGCCAGCTGCAGGGCGCCGGAGTTGTCGCCGAGCGCCAGCACCGGCTGGCCGGCGGCCGCGCCGAGGTTCAGCTGGGCAAGCGCCAGGTAGGCCGGGTTCTGGGCGATGTCGGCGCGGATCTGGAACGTCCCGGTGCGGCTGGCGCGCTGGGCGGCCCCGAGGCCGAACAGCTGGCTCATGGACGGGCCCGAACCGCTGCGCTGGGTCTGGTCGTTAAGCACCGAGATGCTGAAGGCGCCTGGGGTCGAGGCCGAGAAGGCCAGCGAGCCCTGGCTGTCGAGCGTGAACTGGCCGTACTGGCCGACGCCGCCCGACTGGGCGTTCAGCGCCGCCACCAGCTGGCCGACCGTGCCGCCGGGGGTCGTGATGCTGACGTCGCGCACCAGCTGGCCGTTGGCGTCGGTGATCCTGAGCGCCAGGGTCTGGCCAGCGGGAAAGCCGCTGGCGTCGGTCGACTGCAGCCCGGTGGCGTAGTTGGTGATGCTGCCCGAGGTGAGCAGGTCGTTCAGGCCGAAGAACTGGCTGAAGCCGCGGCCGGCCTTGCTGGACGGCGTGGTGGCGTCGTCCTGGATCGACACGCCGTTGGCGCTCGACGCCGCGCCGATGGTGAGGGCGCCGTTGTTGAAGCTGGCCGTCGCCGCGCCGCCCAGGGCGGTGTTCAGCTGGGTCAGGAAGTTCGCCGAGGTGAAGGACGGGCCGGCGGCCCCGTTCACCGTCATGGTCCCGGCGGTGAAGTCGATGTCGACCCGCTGCTGCAGCTGGCCGCTGGCGTCGACGACCGCGATCGAGGTCTTGCCGGTAAAGCCGCTGATCGCCGTCGGCAGGTCGAGGCCGGTGTTGCGCCCGTTCAGGGTGGTGGGCGGCGGCACCGCCGAAGAGGCGTTGTGCGCGGCGTTGATCGCGTCGACGGTCTTGGAGACGAATTCGCCGAGCT
>DASZQQ010000161.1:0-5571 GCA_035549595.1 Caulobacteraceae bacterium | reverse complement strand
GGTCAGCTTGCGCACCAGGAACTCCAGCGGGAACTTCTCGCCCTTCACCCGGTCGCGCGCCCAGTGGGTGAGGATGAAGGTGGGCATGCCGGCGTCGGCGATGACGCCGCAGTGGGCGCCGCCGTCCGACAGGCCGACCAGCACGTTCGGGTGCTGCATGTTCTTGCGGAAGAAGTCGAAGTTGTAGGTGAAGTAGCCGCCGAGCGGCTGGTAGAAGAGCTCGGTCCCGCCGTCTCGGATCAGGAGGTCGTACATCATCTCCAGCGGCGGGACGCCGGCCGCCTCGGCCATGCCGCCGACGGAATGCTCGCGGTCGGGCTCGTAGTTCGGGTTGTCTCCGAGCGGGAAGACGCGGAACAGCAGCTCCTCGGGATTGGCCATGGCGCCGGAGCGCATGGCGCTCTGTTCGGACATCAGCGCGGCGCGGATCTCCGGCCGCTGCATCATGGCGACCTTCTCCGCCAGCGGCAGGTGGGCGATCTTCTCGCGGAAGGTCGGGTGGCCCGAGAACACGTGGAAGCTGGAGGTCAGGCCCTGCAGGACGCCCGTCGGGCGCCCGGCGATCTGGGGCCGGATGTCCATGCCGTGGCGGCGGGCCTCCTCGGCGATGTTGTACATCTTGTCGCCCTGGTAGGCGCCGGCCGAGGTGGCGACCAAGGTCACCGGCAGGCGGGTCTCGTTGGCGAAGCCCTTGACCCACATCCACTCGTCGTCGTCGCCGAGGTGGTCGGAGACCATCTCGAAGACGCCGTGCTTGAGGCCCTTCATGCTCATGCCGAGGGCCAGCATCTCGTCCGAGCCGGCGAAGGTGCCGGGCATGTGCACGCCCTTGAGGTCCTTGTGCAGCAGGGTGCGCGAAGTCGAGAAGCCGAGGGCGCCGGCCTCGACCCCTTCGCGCACGATGGCGGCCATCTCGGCGATCTCGGCCTCGTTCGGCGCATAGTCGGTGTTGCAGCGCTCGCCCAGGACGTAGGCCCGGACCGAGGCGTGCGGCACGTGCACGCCGACGTCGATGGCGCGCGGCTTGGCCTCCAGGGCGTCGAGATATTCGGGGAAGCTCTCCCACTTCCAGTCGATGCCCTCGGCGAGGGCCGAGCCGGGAATGTCCTCGACGCCTTCCATCAGCTCGATCAGGAAGTCCTCCTGGCCGGGGCGCACGGGGGCGAAGCCGACGCCGCAGTTGCCCATGATCGCGGTGGTCACGCCGTGCCACGACGAGGGGGCCATCACCGGGTCCCAGGTCGCCTGGCCGTCGTAGTGGGTGTGGATGTCGACCCAGCCGGGGGTGACGATGAGGCCGCTCGCGTCGATCTCGCGCCGGGCCGGGCCGAGGTTCCGGCCGACCGCGACGATGCGGTCGCCGTCGATGGCGATGTCGCCGACGAAGGGCACGCCGCCCGTGCCGCCGACGATGGTCCCCCCGCGGATGATCAGGTCCCGCATAGCGCTCTCCCGGCGTGCTGGCCGGCGCTTTGCGACGCCGCCGGCCTTCGATCGCGAAAGAATAATGCGGCGCCCCTACGGAAGCGCCAGAGGTTTTCCGCGGTCGCGCTTGACGGCGCCGGCGCCGCCGACGTTGATCGGGGCCAAACGCTCAAGGAAACGCCCGTGCCCCCGATCGTCGTCGACTGCGATTCCCATGTCATGGAGCCGGCGGACCTCTGGCAGACCTATCTGGAGCCGAAGTTCCGCGACCGGGCGATCCGCATCGAGCGGCGCGAGGGGATCGAGCACCTGATCATCGGCGAAGAGAGCGTGCTCTCGGGCGTGCTGGCGGGCCTGGGCGGCGCGCACCTGCCCAGGCGCGACCTCTTCTCTCCCGGCATGAGCTACGCCGACGGCTGCGAGCCGGCGAGCTACCAGCCGGCCGCTCGCGCGGCGATGCTGGACGCCTGGAAGGTGGACGTGGGCGTGCTCTTCCCGACCATCGGCATCCTGCCGTTCCCGACGGGGGACCTCGAGCTCGCCTCGGCCTACTGCCGCGCCTACAATCGCTGGCAGGCGGACTTCGCCGCCGGCGCGCCGGGGCGCGTGGCGCCGATCGCGGCGGTGAACTGGCGCGACGTCGAGGGCGCCGCCGCCGAACTCGAGACCTGCCTGAAGGCCGGCTTCAAGGGCCTCTTCGTGCCGCCCGAGGTGATCGACGGCCGCCGTCCGGGCGAGGCGCACTTCGATCCGATCTGGCGCCTGAGCGAAGAGGCGGGCGCGCCCGGCTGCATGCACGTGATCGTGCGCTTCTCCGGGGCGGCCGGCGCCTTCGGCTCCTGGCACGAGACGAGGCCGGGCACGGTGTTCTCGTTCGGCATGGGCGCGACCGGGCAGCTGATCCCGGCCCTGGCGACCATGGTCACCGACGGGCTCTTCGAGCGCTTCCCGCGCCTGAAGATGGTCAGCGTCGAGGCCGGCTGCGGCTGGGCGGCCTATCTGATGGACCGCCTGGACGAGAAGCATGCGATCCTGCGCGACATGCTGCCGGCGCCCCTGCCGATGAAGCCCAGCGACTACATCCGCCGCAACTGCTGGTTCGTCGCCGAGCCGGAAGAGCGCACCATCGGCGCCATGCTGGACCTCGTCGGCGAGGACCGGATCCTGTGGGGCAGCGACTACCCGCACGTGGACTCGACCCTGGCCGCGCCGGACCTGATCCGCGCCTCGATCGCCGGCCTCAGCCCCGCGCGCCAGGCGGCGGTGCTGGGCGAGAACGCCCGCAAGGTGTTCGGGCTCTGACGGGGGACATGTTCCGCCAGGAACGTGCCCCCTCCAGCGAGGCTCCACGTGACAGGGGACGCGAACCTGCCTGCGGCAGGATCATGTCCCCGGCGTTCAGCCCAGGCCGTGCATGCGGTTCAGCGCCGCGTGCCTGGCGGGATCGAGGTCGTTGCCGGCGAGGGCCGGGTGGTCGGGGGCGTAGCGGTGGGCGCGCCAGAGGGCGAAGCTGGTCTGGCTGCCGCGCACGGCCTGGGCGAAGGGGTTGTGCCACTCCCAGACGGTCTCGCCGCGGCGGGTGACCTCGAACACCCGCCCCGAGGCGCCTTCGCAGATCAGGGTGTTGCCGTTGGGCAGGCGGTCGGCCGACGAGATGTGCGGGCTGAAGAACGAGAACGGCGGGTTGGCCTGGTACTCCCAGGCGATCTCCTGGCCGTCGCGCTTGACCTCGATGACGCGCGAGAACGGCAGGCCTTCCCGACGGATGCCATTGTCGAACAGGTGGATGTTCCCGTTCGGCAGCCAGCGGGCGTGGTGCTGGCCGGACGTCACCGGGTGGCCGAAGCGCCAGACCAGGGTCTTCGTCGCCTTGTCGATGATGCCGACGCGGTTGGCGTTCTTGCACGAGAACAGGACCTCGGTCCCGGCCTCGTTCTCGCAGATCGAGTTGGTGTGGGTCCACTCGATGCGCCGCTCCAGCGGACCCAGCGGATCGAGCTTGGGATCGAGGATCTCGTCGAGGCGCACCGACCACAGAACGTTCCCGCCGCGGTCGATCTCCAGGTACTCGTCGGTGAGCATCGGGTGGTGGCCGCGCCTGGCCCGCCGCTCGCCGCGCACCTTGTCCGACAGCGCCTTGTCCATCTGCACGAAGCGGGTGACGAGGAAGGTGTCGCGCCTGGTCTTCCAGAAGTCGTGGTGCAGCAGCGGGTCCTCGTGCTTCCACAGGACCTTTCCGTCCCAGTCGGCCTCCACCAGGAAGCGGTAGTTGGAGGGCAGGGTGCGCGCCCGCTCCTCCAGCGGCATCGGCGGGTCGTCCTCGGACGAGGGGCGGAACGGCTGGTTCGGCGGCGGCGGGGTGATGCAGCGCGCCAGGAGCGTCCCCTCGGCGGTGAGGTAGGCGTACTCGGGCCTCAGGCCCTCGAGCCGCCAGCGGTGGACGACCTGGCCGTCCATGCCGATCAGCAGCACCTCGTCGCCGCCGATCGGCGTGACCAGGGTGTAGCCCTTGAAGCTGTAGGCGACGTTGTGGTGCGTGACGCCCGGCTGCCGGAATTGCGACCAGCCCATGCCCTGTCCCCCCGATGTTGTTTCCGAGCGACGTAGGCGGGTTGCGAAGCCTTCGCAATGGCGAAGCTGGCCGAGGAAGCATCGGAGTCCACTTCCCGGCCGAGGGTGATAGGCTGGCATATCGGCGTTCGTCAGGGGAGGACGAGGCGGTGAAGATCAAAGCCCTGGGGCACGTGGTGCTGAAGGTGGCGGACCGGTCGAGGTCGGAGGCGTTCTACGGCGGCGTGCTCGGCCTGCCGGTGGTGGCGCGCTTCGAGGACGGGCCGAAGATGGCCTTCTTCAGCCTGGGCGACCACCACAACTTCGCGGTCATGGAGGTCGGTCCGGGCGCGGCTTCGGCAGCGAACCAGCCCGGCCTGCACCACGTCGCCTTCAAGATCGGCGAGAGCCTGGACGACCTGAGGGAAGCCAAGGCGCATCTCGAGGGGGCGGGCGTCGTGGTGACCCCGATCGACCACGAGGTCACCAAGTCGCTCTATTTCGACGACCCCGACGGCAACAACGTCGAGGTCTATGTCGACGTGTCGGACGTCTGGAAGCGGGACCCGCAACGGGTGGCCCAGATCGCGCCGCTGGCGCTCTGAGCCCGCTCAGGCTTTGAAGCGTCGGTGACTCCGGTGGGCGTGCGCCTTGGCCGCCGGCCGGGGCGCGGCCTTGGCCGGCCTGGCCTCGGGCTCCTCCGCCTCGGCCTCGGGCTGCGGCGTCTCGTTCAGCGCGTACTGCACCGCCGCCGGCGGGGCCGCGCCCGCCAGGACGCCGGCCAGGGCGTTGCCGCCGCGGGTGATGGCGTGGAACGCCTGCGGGCGGACCTTGTCGACGGCCAGGAAGACGCCGATCCGCTGCTCGGGGGCCAGGACCACATAGGTCAGGAAGCCATCGCCGCCGCCGGTCTTCTCCAGCACCCGCGGGCGGCCGACGTCCGGCTCCAGCTCGACCCAGCCCAGGCCGATGCCGGCGGCGCGGCCGGCATGATCCATGCCGTTGACGCTTCTGAGGGCCCCGCGCGGATAGAGGATGGTCTGGGCCGCCTCGCCGATCGAGCCGCCGTGGTCGGGCGCGAGAAGCCGCTTCATCCACAGGCCCATGTCCGAGGCGGTGGAATAGACCCCGCCGCTGCCGGCGTTCGCGGCGGTGTCGGCGCATGGGTGGTCGCCGCGGCGGTGGTCGGGCGCGAGCAGGCGCGCGCACTGGTCGGCGTTCGGCGACGGCGTCGTGTCGACCATGCCCAGAGGGCCGGTCACCCAGCGCCTGAGGGCTGCCGGATAGGGCTCGCCGGCCGCGCGCTCCAGGGCGTCGGCCAGGAGGTCGTAGGCGGCGTTGGAATAGGCCGCGCGCGTGCCGGGTTCGGCCAGGTTCGCCTGGCGCTGCAGCCAGGCCCAGCGCGCCGCGACGGCGGTGGCCCGGTCGGGGATCGGCTCGAAATCGGGCTCCCGCGGCAGGCCGCTGGTGTGGCTGGCGAGGTCGGCGAGCTGGATCGGCCGGCCCTTCGGCGAGGTGGCGATCACCACCCCGCGCGGCGCCCAATGCTGCAGGGTGTCGCCCGGCTGCGCCCGGTTCTGGGCCGCGAGGCTGACG
>DASZQQ010000160.1:0-7218 GCA_035549595.1 Caulobacteraceae bacterium | reverse complement strand
CGTGCGCGCCCTTGGGCAGGACGCGGCCGGCGCCCTCCAGCCAGACCGGCGTCACCGGCGCCTCCGGAAAGGCTTCGGCGAGGCGCGCGACGCCGCTCTTCAGGGCCCCCATCTCGTCGGAGGCGTCGCCGCGCGTGCCTTCCGGGAAGATCAGAACGATGTCGCCGGCGGCCAGCGCCTCGCGGGCGGGGGCCAGGATGTCCTCGCCGCTGCCGGCCCGGTCGCGGGCGATCGGCACGATGCCGATGATGTGGCGCGAGAACCAGCTCAGCACCGGCCCTTTCAGGAAGTAGTCGGCCGCCGCGGCGGGCCGCAGGCGCGCCATCGCCCTGGGCGGGAAGATCGTCAGCAGCAAGAGGGTGTCGACGTGGCTGTTGTGGTTGGCGGCGATGATCGCCGGCCCGCGGCTCGGCAGCCGCTCGCGCCCGACCACGTCGGCGCCGGTGAAGATCCGCGCCAGGGGCGTCAGCACCGCGACCAGGAAGGCGAGCCTCAGCCAGGCCATGGCCTCAGAACCGCTCCAGGCTGAAGAAGGCCAGGATGTGGAAATAGAGCGGGGCGGTGAAGGTCAGGCTGTCGGCGCGGTCCAGCATGCCGCCGTGGCCCGGGATGAGGCCGCTGGTGTCCTTCACGCCGATGTCGCGCTTGACGGCCGACAGGGTGACGTCCCCGGCGAAGCCCGCCAGCGGCAGGCCGAACGCCATCCAGAACCGTCCCGCGCCCTGGAGCGGCGCCAGGGTGGGACCCAGGAACCAGATCAGCGCCGCCGTGGTCGCCCAGCCGCCCAGGAACCCCTCCCAGGTCTTGTTCGGGCTGACCGTCGGCATGATCCGGTGTCGGCCGATCAGCTTGCCCCAGACGTACTGCGCCACGTCGTTGGCCTCGGTGGCGAAGAGCAGCAGGAACACCATGCCCGCCGGCCCGGCCGGCAGGTGCTCCGTGGTCGGCGTGCGCATCAGGAAGGCGCCGAAGCCCAGGCTGTAGACGCAGGTGACGAGGCCCCAGTGGATGGTCGCCGCCTGGCGCAGGTAGCCCTTCACCTGGCCGATGCAGGCCATGGCGAAGGGCAGGGCCATGAAGCAGTAGACCGGGATGAAGACGAGGTAGATCCCGTACTGATCGATCGCGATCAGGGCGTAGTTGGCCGGCACGGCCAGGTAGGCGGCCAGGATCACCAGCCGGTCCTCGCGCCGCATCGGGGCCAGGGACAGGAACTCCCGCAGGCCGATGAACGACACCGCCGCGAAGAGCAGGGTCGTGGTCTGCCAGCCGGCGAGCAGGGCGCCCGCGAGCAGGGCGGCCATCACCCACCAGGAGTTCACCCTCTGGCGGAGGTTGGTGTAGTCCTTGTCGGGCCTCAGCCGCGGCAGCACCGCCGCGGCCAGGGCCCCGAGGCCGAGCAGCACCAGCACGCCGGCCAGGCCCAGGACCAGGGGCGGCGCCAGCTGCAGGGGCGCGAGGCCGAACGGCAGGGGGACGGTGATGGGCGAGGCCGGCATGGCGGGAACAAGCTTGTCCCTTGCGGCGCGCAGCCGCGCAATCCCCGCGTGCGCGCCCCAGGCGCACCATGACTGACCTCTCCAACCGCCGCCCGCTGAAGAGCCGCGGCTCGGCCTGGGCCCGGAGCGCGGCGGCCGCCCTGGCCCGCGCCGGGGTCCGTCCGGACGTGGTCTCGGCCCTCGGCGTGGCGTTCGCCGCCCTCGGCGGAGCGCTCTTCCTGCTCTCCGGCGCGTCCTCTGGCGTCGGCCGCGTCGTGGCCCTCGCCCTGGCGGCGCTGTGCGTCCAGGCCCGACTCGTCTGCAACCTGCTCGACGGCATGGTCGCGGTCGAGCACGGCAGGGGCTCCAGCGCCGGGCCGATCTGGAACGAGCTGCCCGACCGCTTCTCCGACGCCTTCCTGCTGGTCGGCGCGGGCTACGGCGCCCGCATCTGCGGCGCCCACGGAGCCGAGGTGGCCGGCTGGATCGCCGCCGTCGCCGCCGTCACCACCGCCTACGTCCGCGAACTCGGCCGCGGCCTCGGCTTCGCGGCCGACTTCTCCGGCCCCATGGCCAAGCCCCAGCGCATGGCGACGCTGACGGTGGCCGCCGTGGTCTCCATCGCCGAGCCGCTCTGGCATTGGCGCGGCGGCACGATGCGGCTCGGCCTGGCGATCATCGCGCTCGGGGCGCTCTTCACCATCGGCCGTAGGACGCTGCGGCTAGCGGCGGCGCTGAGGACGAGGGCGGGCGAGATGATCTAGGTCGCTCAGCCGCATAGAGGACGTCGCCAATGTCAGAGACGGGTGGATTGCGGTCTCCCAGCTTCACCCCATTCCGTCATCCCGGCTCGTCGCGCTCTTCGAGCGCTCGGCCGGGATGACGAGATAAGGGGGGACTATCCGCGGCGCCCTGGGCCGGCGCCGGGGCGGGGGCCTCGGGGGCCGGCGGGCGTTCCTGGCCGAGCTGACGAGGGCGCAGGGCGAGCGCCGGGGCCGGGCCGCCGCCCAGGCGCCTTCGCCGTCGGCCTTTGCGGCGCCTTCGCGTACGTGAGGTTGGTCTTGGCCGCCGCCTTGCTCTTCGCCGACCCCTTCGCCCGCGGCGGGCCGTGGGGGTTCTTGGGCGCCTTGGCCCTGGCCCAGCCGGGTTTGTAGGTCTTCTTGGCGTGCTCGGCGGAGGCGTCGGGGCGGTCGGCCTCCTGCGGCGCGCGGCGTAGCTGGATCTGGGCGGCGGGGGCGCGCCAGGCGGCGCGGTCGCCCTTGGGCAGATTCTGCGGCGCGATGTGCTGGGCCAGCTGCTCGCGGATCACCCGGGGGCCGACCTCCTCGATGGCGCCGGGGGCGAGGGTGGCCAGGGCGAAGGGGCCGTAGCTGAGGCGGATCAGGCGGTTGACGGCGAGGCCCAGGTGCTCGAGCACCCGGCGCACCTCGCGGTTCTTGCCCTCGGCCAGGGTCAGGGTGATCCAGAGGTTGGCGTGGGCCTGGCCTTCCTTGACCTTGTCGAGGCTGGCCTCGATGGCGCCGTAGCGGACGCCGTCGACGGTGATCCCGTCCTTCAGCCGGTCGAGCCGGGCCTGGTCGATGCGCCCGCGCGCCCGGGCGCGGTAGCGGCGCACGACGCCGCTCGCCGGCAGCTCCAGCGCCCGCGCCAGGCCACCGTCGTTGGTCAGCAACAGCAGGCCCTCGGTGTTGAGGTCGAGGCGTCCGACGGAGATCAGCCGCGGCAGGCCCTCGGGCAGGGCGGCGAACACCGTCGGCCGGCCCTTGGGGTCGCTGTGCGTCGTCACCAGGCCCGCGGGCTTGTGATAGCGGAAGAGGCGGGTCGGCTCGGGCTCGTTCACCACCTCGCCGTCGACGGTGACGATGTCGTCCAGGGCCACACGCACGCCAGGCGAGGACAGGGTCTCGCCGTTCACCGCCACCCGGCCGGCCTCGATCAGCCGCTCGACCTCGCGGCGCGAGGCGACGCCCGCCCGCGCCAGGACCTTGGCGATGCGTTCGGCGCCGCCCGCCAGGGCGTCGTCGTCTTCGTCTTGACCGGGCGTCTCGGGCCCGGTTCGGTGCTTGGAATGGCCGACCATGACCTTGCCACCATGCGCATCGCGCTCGAAGAGGCGCAAGCCGCCGCCGACCGCGGCGAGGCGCCGATCGGCGCGGTGGTGATGGATCCGGCCACGGGCGAGGTGCTGGCGCGCGCGTCCAACGCCCCGATCGCCTCGCACGACCCCACCGCCCACGCCGAGATCCTGGCCCTGCGCGAGGCGGCGGCGAAGCTCGGCAACTACCGGCTGACGGGCCTCACCCTCGTCGTCACCCTGGAGCCCTGCGCCATGTGCGCCGGCGCCATCAGCCACGCGCGCATCGGCCGGCTGGTGTTCGGAGCCGAGGACGCCAAGGGCGGCGCCGTCGTCCACGGTCCGCGCTTCTTCGAGCAGCCGACCTGCCACTGGCGCCCGGCCGTCGAGGGCGGGGTGCTGGCCGAGGAGAGCTCGGCCCTGCTGAAAGGCTTCTTCCGCGCCCGCCGCGGCTGAACCCTTGCCCGCGCCGCCGCGCGGTCGGATGATCCGGGCGGAGCCGGCTTCAGACCGGCCGCGAGCATTTGATGGGAGGATTTGAAATGGGACTTTTGGACGGCAAGGTCGCCATCGTCACCGGCGGCGGCAACGGCCTCGGCGAAGCCTACTGCAAGCTCTTCGCCGCCGAGGGCGCGGCGGTGGTGGTCAACGACCTCGGCGGCGCGCGCGACGGCACCGGCGGCAGCCTCTCGGCGGCGCAGACGGTGGTCGAGGCGATCAAGGCCGCGGGCGGCCGGGCCGTGGCCAACGGCGACGACGTCTCCACGGTCGAGGGCGGCCAGCGCATCTTCCAGTCGGCGATGGACGCCTTCGGCCGCGTCGACATCCTGGTGAACAACGCCGGCATCCTGCGCGACAAGACCTTCGCCAACACCTCCGAGGCGGACTGGGACGCGGTGATCAAGGTGCACCTGAAGGGCGCCTACTGCGTCACCCTGCCGGTGTGGAACTACATGAAGGACAACGGGGTGAAGGGGGTCATCGTGATGACCTCGTCGACCTCGGGCCTCTACGGCAACTTCGGCCAGTCGAACTACGGCGCGGCCAAGGCCGGGCTCTACGGCTTCATGCGCGTGCTCTCGATCGAGGGGCGCAAGTACGGCATCCGCGTCTGGGGCCTGGCGCCGGGCGCCTACACCCGCATGACCTCGGACCTGCCCGGCCGCAAGGACCGCGAGCCCGACCCGATGAGCCTGCCCGAGCGGATCGCGCCGGGGGTGCTCTACATGGTCTCGGATCTCTCCGGCGACCAGTCCGGCAAGGTGCTGGGCGTCTCCTCGCGCGGCGTGCGCGAGATCAAGATGCTGCAGACCAAGGGCTTCACCCCGACGGCGCCCTGGACCGCCCAGGACCTCGCCGACCACGCGGCCGACGTGTTCTTCCCGGAGGAACCGGCGAGGACGCCGGCGTAGGGCTTCCTCTCTCCGCTCTCCTCCGCGCTCGGGGGAGAGCGGATGAGGGGGAGGGCGCCCCAGCGTCACCCAATTTCACCCGCGCGCGGGCGCCGGTCCTTGCCCCGGGCGCCCATCCGTGCGAAAGGAATTCAAACAACCGTTTGAACGGAGGCCTGCGCCATGGATTTCGACTATTCGCCGCGTCAGAAGGAGCTGATCCGCCGGGTCTCGGACTTCATGGACGAGCACATCTACCCGGCCGTGCCGATCTACGAGCAGCAGGCCAACGAGGGCGAGCGCTGGAAGGTCATCCCGATCCTCGAGGAGCTGAAGGCCAAGGCGAAGAAGTCGGGCCTCTGGAACATGTTCATGCCGCCCCACTCGGGCGTGCCGCACGTGGACGACACCTTCGAGTTCGAGGGCGTGCAGCTGACCAACCTCGAATACGCCCCGATCGCCGAGCTGTTCGGCCGCGTCGGCTTCGCCTCCGAGGTGTTCAACTGCTCGGCCCCCGACACCGGCAACATGGAGATCCTGAACCGCTACGGCACGCGTGAGCAGAAGGACCGCTGGCTGAAGCCGCTGATGGACGGCGAGATCCGTTCGGCCTTCCTGATGACCGAGCCGCTGGTGGCCTCGTCCGACGCCACCAACATCGAGACCCGCATCGAGAGCGACGGCGACGACTACGTGATCAACGGCCGCAAGTGGTGGTCGTCTGGCGTCGGCGATCCGCGCTGCAAGGTGGCGGTGGTGATGGGCAAGACCAACCCCAACGCTTCGCCGCACCAGCAGCAGTCGCAGGTCCTGGTGCCGATGGACGCGCCCGGCGTGAAGGTGCTGCGCATGCTGCCCGTGTTCGGCTGGGACGACGCCCCGCACGGCCACGCCGAGGTCCTGCTCGAGAACGTGCGCGTGCCGAAGTCCAACATCCTCTTGGGCGAAGGCCGCGGCTTCGAGATCAGCCAGGCGCGCCTGGGCCCCGGCCGCATCCACCACTGCATGCGCACGATCGGCGCGGCCGAGGTGGCGCTGGAGAAGATGTGCAAGCGCCTGATGAGCCGCAAGGCCTTCGGCAAGTACGTCTCCGAGCACTCGGTGTGGGAACAGCGCGTCGCCCAGGCGCGCATCGACATCGAGATGACCCGCCTGCTGTGCCTCAAGGCGGCGGACATGATGGACAAGGCCGGCAACAAGGTCGCGCGCCTTGAGATCTCGATGATCAAGGTGGCGGCGCCGAACATGGCCCTGCGCATCATCGACGACGCCATCCAGGCCCACGGCGGCGGCGGCGTGACCAGCGACTTCGGCCTGGCCCGCGCCTACGCCTCGCAGCGGACCCTGCGCCTGGCCGACGGTCCGGACGAAGTGCACAACCGCACCATCGCCCGCATGGAGTTCGCCAAGTACGGCGACCTGCACGCCAAGATCCGCGCCGAGAAGGACGCCGAGCGCGTCCCGGTCGGCATGCGCTGATCGCCGGCATGGCGATCGAGCTGAACGCGGAGATCCGCGAGCACGTCGATGGCGCGCTCATGAGCGGAAATCCGATGATCATGGCCTCGGTGGACGAGGCGGGCCGGCCCCGCCTCTCCTTCCGCGGTTCGGTGGCGGTGTTCGGGCCCGACAGCCTCGGCGTCTGGGCCCGCAACGCCGAGGGCCAGACGGTGGGCGCGGTGGGCAGCAATCCCCACGTCGCCCTGATGTACCGCCACCCGGCCCAGCGCGTGATCCTGCAGTTCGCCGGCCGCGCGCGCCTGGCCGAGGGCGCCGAGCGCGACCAGGTCTACGCCAACGCTCCGGAGTTCGAGCAGAAGGCCGACCCCGAAAAGAAGGGCGTCGGCCTGATCATCGACCTCGACAAGGTCGAAGGCCTCCTCGGCCTCGACCCCGACGGCAACCGCCGCCTCGTGCGGATGGAGCGGTAGCGCGAACGGTTGCTGGCCGGCTTTGCCTGCAAAGCCGAGCCGGAGGCGAGGCCGTATTTCACGCAGAGGGCGCAGAGAAGGCGCAGAGATCGCAGAGGGTCTGAGCTCCTGTGCGTCCTCCGCGCCTTCTCTGCGCTCTCTGCGTTAAAAAGCCCAAGGTTCAGGCGCCCGAACCTCGAAGGACGCGCGCTTCGCGCCGTAGCCCAGGCTCGTCTTCCGCCTCCCAGACCTTCAGCTGCGCCGCCCATTTGGACCACGAACCACACGAACCACACGAACACGCCTTCGGCGTAGCGGGGACGCCCGCGCGGCGCGCCTTAGCTCGGACCGTTCGTGTGGTTCGT
>DASZQQ010000159.1:0-7759 GCA_035549595.1 Caulobacteraceae bacterium | reverse complement strand
GAAGCCGGAGGCGAACCACGGCCGGTCGAGGTAGACGCGAAGGCCGCCGCCGGCGCGCAAGGAGGCGGTGCGGTCGCCGAGGCTGCGCCGCGTCCAGCCGAAGGTCGGGACAACGTACAGCACCTTGGGCGGCGGCGGCGGCGCGGCGTTGGCGGCCCAGGTCCGCTGCGGCGGCGACGAGACCTTCAGCTCGTCCTCCTTGCCGCGGATCGCCTCGGGCATGAACTCGCGGTAGCGGGTGGTGGCGTCGAGCACATAGGTCACGCGCCGGTAGCGGGTGTCGCCGAACACGTGCTGCAGGCCGGGCGAGCCGTACCAGTTGCCCGGCGCGCCGTTGCGGGCGACCGGCGTCTGGTAGGCGTGGCCGACGTGCGGCTGCGCCACCGGCCCCGCGCGCGAGGCGGCGTTCGACGGATCGTCGAGCGGTTCGGACCAGCTGCCGATCAGGTCGATGCGCGCCGTGGTCTTGCCGTGCAGGCGGGCGCGGTAGGTGGGGGTGGCGAAGATCTGGCCCAGTTTGCGCGGCGCCGTCAGCACCGTCAGCTCCGGGGTGATCAGCGGCTTCTGCACCGCGTGCACGAGCTCGACGGTCTTCCACGGCGTCAGCATCCAGTGCTGGCCGTCCACGGCCCGCTGCGACAGCGCCTGCAGCTGCGCCGCCGGCGGGTGCTGGTCGAGGATCATCTGCGAGACGGCCATCGAGGCCAGGGCCGGCGGGTGGATCAGGCTGCTGATGCGCAGCCGCGCCCGCTCGCCCTTGCGCAGGGGCACGACGAATTCGCGCCGCGCCGGATCGAAGGCCGCGTCCGCCGCCCCGGTCTCGGCGACCACCAGGGTGAACGGCAGGGCCTTGGGCCAGGCCGGCTTGGCCGCGGGGTCGAACACCGGCCCGTAGAGCGGGATCTTGTGGATCACGGCCGGGTCCAGGCCTTCCGCCCCCTCGATCCGGATCGCCACGCCGATCGCCAGCGGGTCGGGCAGGTAGGGCAGGGTGAAGCCCTCGGCGGCGACGGCGTAGGTGGTCTCGATGGCCTTGGGGCCGCTCTTCAGCTTCGCTTCGTCCAGCGGCTTGTCGAGGCTCGCCAGGGTCGCGAACAGGCCGGCGTCGAGCTTGCCGCCGGGCAGGTCCATCACCCCGTGCTGCTCGGCGAAGCGGTGGGTGACGCGCGGCGGGACGAGGTGGCGGCGCGCGCGATCCTTGGTCGGCACCGTGTTGGCGGCGGGCGTGGCGTTGAAGGTGCGGATGGCCAGGCGCGCCATGGACTCCCCGTCCGCCGGGGCCTCCAGGCCGTGCGCGGTCTTCACCAGCGCCAGGGCCGGCGCCTCGACCGGTTCGTGGCGCAGGTAGCGCACCACGTTGCTGACCGCGTCGGGGCTCTGCGCGTCGGCCTCGCTGAACGGCTGCGACTCGCCGGCGAGGTCGACCAGGCGCACGCGCACGGCGTAGCTGCGCCCGAAGCGCAGCTTCGGCAGGCTGCCGCCCGTGGGCGTGAAGTGGGTCTTCAGCGGCAGGCCGTCGGGCGGGCCGTCGTTGGCCGGGCCGATGCTCTCGTCCGGCTGGATCACCTTGCCGGGCTCGGGGGCCGAGAGGCTCCAGCCGCGCCAGGCGAAGAGGCCCTCGTGGATCTTCAGGACGTCCGGGTTGGAGCCGTCGGCGGCGCTGGCGGAGGCCAGCCGCGCCATGCCCTCCTCCTTGGCCGTGGTCAGCGAGCCGCCGGTGTTGGCGAAGCCGTACTCGGCCTTGCGCTGGTGCAGGCTGCGCCAGGGGCCGGCCGCGCCCTCGCGGATGTCGACGCGCCAGCCGCGGATCAGGTCGTCGGCGTAGAGCGCCGGCAGGGGCTGGTTGCCGGTCAGCTTGTCCTGCAGCTCGCCGTTGCGGGCGAAGAGGGCCTGGATGGCGAGGTCGCGCCGCTCCTGCGACAGCATCAGGCCGGCCGAACGCAGCGTGGGCGCGCCGGCCGTGACCTCTTCGCGCGCGTCGAAGTCCTCGTCGTCGTAGGTCTTCGGCTGGGCGCGGGCGATGTTGGTGGCGAGGTTCTTCAGCTTCAGGGCCGCGCCGTCGACGTCGGTCTGCACCAGGTCGAAGCCGCCGCCCTGCAGGCGCAGGAAGCGGCCGGAGATCGGGCTGGCGGGGGCCCTCGGCGCCGGTTCGAACGCCTGCCCCTGGCGGCGCGCCACGACCGGCGGCAGGACGTCGGGGTCGGTGGCCACGCCGCCGCCGGCTTTCGGCCACGTGACCGCCAGCTGCAGGGTGCGCGTCCCGTCCGGCACGGCGCCGGGATCGAGCTCGACGGCGATCGCCAGCCCCGCCTTGCGGTTCAGCTCGGGGTACTGGGCCAGGGACGCGACGATGCGGTGGAAGTCGACCAGGGTCTTGAAGTCGTCCGCCTTGGGCAGGGCCACGGACGTCGATGAGATCCAGGTGGCGCTCTCGCGCGGGTCGGCCTTGTTCTTCTTGACGTAGCTCTGCGTCTTCGGCGCCTCGAGCGGCGTGTGGTAGGCGGTGATCAGGTCGATGGCGCCGGCCGGCGAGCGCAGGTCGCTGGAGCTGCCCGGCTTCTTGGCCTCGCCGCGCAGGGCGCGCAGCACGTCGTGCTGCGAGCGCTTCGGGGTCGCCGCCTGCAGCAGGCTCGACAGGTCGCGCCGGCTCGGCAGGTCGTCGCCCGCCTTGACCGCCAGCTGGCCGTAGAGGCCCCAGATGCCGGCCGCGATCGTCCCCACCGGATAGCTGAGGATCGCCTTGCCCCGGAGGTCGGTGAAGGTGAACGGCCGCACGAAGGTCGAGGCCGGGAAGAGGGCCGTCCAGACCTCGTCGTCGGGCTGGGAGACGAGCTTGAGGGGCTGCGGCGCGCCGCCGTCGACGCTGACGGAGAACTTGGCCGCCTTGACCGTCTTCGGCCAGACCTCCCAGTCCTTGAACCACGACAGGGTCTGCGGGTGGACGTCGCCGGACAGGGTCAGCCGCGGCGAGACCAGGATCGAGGCCTTCAGGCGCCCGGTCTCTGGGTTGAATCCGTTCGGCAGCAGGGTCCAGACGATGCGCTGGGAAAGGGCCATGGTCGGTCCTCAGGCCCGCGCGCGGCGGGCGTGGCGGGATGGGCGGGGTGAGGGAGCCGGCGTCACGCGAAGGCTCCGCAGTATTCGCTCCAGACGCCGGCGTCGGGGATCAGGTCGATGAACCGCGGGTCGTGCGAGCCGGCGAAGGACTTCTCGACGGTGACGTCCACCGAGGTCGAGAAGAACAGGATGTCGATCTCCACCGTCAGGGTGGCGTAGCCGAAGAGGCGCGTCTCGCTTCCGGCCTTCTCGTAGGCGAGCGCCAGGTGGAAGACGAGCGAGGCCGTGATCAGCCCCAGCACCGTCAGGTGGCCGCCGAGCTCGAGGTAGCCCTCGAAATAGACCAGCTGGTCGGGGTGGTCGCGCCAGTGGAAGTAGAAGCCGCCCTTCACATAGACGCCGCCCGAGGCGACGCCGAGGTCGATGGCGATCTGGGCCCCGAACTCCAGGGCCGCTTCCAGTTCCTTGACCCCCGCGGTGTCGACGGTGATGGCGACGAAGCCGCCGCCGCCGTAGAGCGAGACGGTCAGGTTGAACGGGCTGTGGCGTTCGGCGAAATTGAACCGGGCGCTGGGCGCCTCGCCGGTGAAGGGCACGTTGAAGCCGGCGCCGAACGAGATGTTCTGCAGCGACAACGCGCCCACCGAGATGGTCGGCAGGCCCAGGCTGTAGCTCGCCGACACCCCCTGCGGCGTCACCGAGATCCCGGGCGGGTCGGCGAAGCCGTTGCCGGGGATCAGCTCGCGCAGCGTGTTCACGAACTCCAGCGGCCCGCCGAACATGACCCCGTTGACCGGGTCGAAGTCGACGTTGACCTCGGCCTTCTTGCCGGGCTCGGCGGTGAAGCCGAGGGCGTCGAAGTTCAGGATGATGAAGCCGAACAGGTTGATCTTGAACGCGGTCAGCGAGGCGACCACCGACGACTGCGGCGACTTGCCGTCGCGCCAGACGATGGTCTTGGAGGCGATCGAGAGCACCGACTTGTCGGTGGGCACGAAGAGGTCGGTCGGGCTCTTCAGCTGGCCCTGGGTCAGGGAGAAGCCGACCTCCAGGCGGTCGGGCAGGTCGAGGTTGACCAGGGTCGGCGTCTGCTCGGGGCTGGAGACGACGTTGATCGCCCGCAGCACGTCCTTCAGGGCGATGAAGCCGAGCAGCTTGGCGTCGCCCGGCAGGAAGTCGGCCGGGTCGAAGGTGCCGGACTGGAAGGTCTGGGCGTTGCCGCCCGCGCCCGCCGCGCCGGTGACGACGCCGAAGCTGCGCGACAGGGCGTTGGGCGCCAGGTTCGGGTTCATCAGCCCGCCGAACTTGTCGGTCGGGTGCGACGGGTCGACGGGCACGCTGACGGCGGTATCGATGTCGAGGAACACCTCGCCGGGGCCGGCCGCGAAGCCGCTCGCCAGATAGCCCTTGGAGAAGCGCACCGTCGGCGACTTGTCGGCGCCCAAGAGGTGCTTGACCGCCGGCAGCAGCACCTGCGCCTGGTCGACGCGGGGCAGGAACTGCGGCTGGTCGGCGTCCACGGCGGCGGCCGGGGCCACGCCCTGGAACCGCGTCCAGTCGGTGGGGATGTTGGTGTCGCCCTTGGCGTCCGTGCCGCCGGGCGGGGCGTATTGCACCACCGCGCCCTTCAGCTCGACCTGGCTGCGCGGATGGCCGCCCTTCTGGCTGGTGGCGTAGAGCCAGGCGATGGTGTCGGGCTTGGCCGGATCGCCGATGTCGGCAGGCCGGTTGCGCAGCTCCGAGACGAACAGCAGCGGCGCCTGGAACGGGATCCGCCGCCCGGCCCCGTCGGTCACCGCCATCTGGAACATCACGTCGCCGCTCGCCGCGACCGGGAAGAACACCTCGCGGTAGAGGTTGGCGTCGTTGCCGTAGAAGCCGTTGGAGAGGCGGTCGTTCGGGTCCTGGCCGGGCGGCACGATGTCGGGCGTGACCCGGGTCAGGATCTCCACCGACTTGAACGGGAAATCGCGCCCCGCGAAGGCCTGGTTCTGGCCCGGGAAGGTGCGCAGGGGCTCGCGGACGATGATGTAGTAGCGCTGGCGCAGCACCGCCGCGCGGCCGCCGTCGTTCTGGGTCTCGAACTTGCGCTCGGTGACCTTCACCAGCGAGGCCGCATGGCCGAACGGGAACAGGAAGCCGGCGTAGACGACGCGCACGAAGTAGTCGCGCGCCATCGCCGTCTTGTGGCTCCAGGCCTCGATGTCGACGCCCTGCGGCCGCACCTCCCAGTGGCCGTCGAGGTCGAGCCAGCCGCCCAGCGCGGTCAGCATCAGGCGCTTCGCCAGAGATGGCTGCGGCGTATAGGCCTGGACCGGCATCGCCATGCCGGCGGGGTGGGCCGGGCCGGTCACCTCGTCGAAGCCGGCGGTGAGCTTGACCAGCATGCGCCTGTCGTCGCCGTTCAGCGCCCACCACGGCGGCGGCTGCTCGATCGGCGCGTCCTCGGGGTAGTCCCACGACCAGATGGCGCGCAGCGGCTCGGTCGCGTGGTCGTCGATCCCCCACGGCCGGCGCGAGCCGAGCCGCGTGTGCCAGAGCTCCGTGCGCCCGCCGTGCGTCACCGGCCGGCGGGCGTGGGCCCAGCCGGCGCTCGCCAGCGGCGACTGGAACAGGCGATAGGGGATTTCCAGCGCCGTCACCGTGTCCGACGGCTCGTGCGGCGCCAGCTTTCCGGACGGCCGCGTGCGCTCGGGCAGGTGCGGGCGAACGGGCTCGCGCGGCAGCTGGGCGCCCGGCTGGGCCGGCTGGACCGGCTGCGTCGGCTGGGCGGGCTGAACCGGCTGCGTCGGCAGGCGGAAGACGGGCGGGCGCCTCACTGTCCCGGCCGGCGGCTGCGCCGTGGTCGCCGGAGCGCTCGGGCTGGGAGCGGTCGTGCCGGGCGTCGTGGTCTGGGGATTGGTTGCCTGGGGATTGGTAGTCTGGGGGGTGATCGTCCCCGGCAGGACCCGCCGCCGCGGCACGATCACCGTCGACGGCGTCTCCTGCGTGCTCTGGGCCAGGATCACCGCGCCGCTCGAGGCGGCGGCCTCCACGGCCCGGCGGGCGTAGAGCAGGGTCTCGCTGGTCTGGCGCGCGGCCGCCGGGCCCAGGCGCCGGTCCAGCGCCTCGCCGACCATGAAGTCGATCTCGGGTTCGGTCAGCGGCCGTCCGCGCGCGATCGCCTGGGCGATGGCGGGCGCGACCTCGGCGCAGGCGCCGTCGACCGCCGGAACCAGGGCCGCCGCCTCGGCCGCCGGCAGGGCGGCCCTGAGCGCCACGTGGGCGTGGTCGAGGCGGTCCTGCAGCAGGTCGATCGCCCGGTCCTGGCGGCCCATCTTCCAGACCCCTTCCGGCGGCGCCGGGCGGGCGGTGTCCTCCAGCACCATCGGCCAGGCGCGGCACGCCTCCAGCAGGCCCTCCAGCACCGTGCCGTCGCCCCAGGCGAAGCTCGACTGGCCGTCCGGCATGGCGAAGACGACGCGGCTGGGGCCGGCCATGCGCGAGGCGGCGACGTTCGGTGGGACGGGGGACGGCTCGGCGCCGGCCGGGCCGCCGGGGCTCTGGCCGTCGCGCCCGACATTGACCGGCTGGCCGGTGGTCTGCTGGTAGGCCTGCTCGGCGATCGCCTGCGGCTGGTGGGTGGCGATCAGCAGCCCGGGCTGGCCCGGGTTCGTGCGGACCAGGCTCTTGCCGCCCTGGACCTGCAGGTTCGACAGGGTGATCTCGAGCACCAGCAGGTCCTCGGGCCGGACGATGCGCCAGGTGTCGCCCTGGCCGGATGCGCCGGGATGCAGCAGGCCCGGGGCCGGCCGCAGCGGCCGCGCCGTCAGGTCCGGCCGGCCCGCGCCTTCGGCGGCGGCGGTTCCGGCCGTCGCGGTCAGCATCGCGGTCAGGAGCCGGCGCGTGACCTGGACGCTGTCGCAGAGGCGCTTCAGGTCGTCCGCGGATGACGGGCGGTCGGACGGCGGGCGTTCCGACATGGGGGGGCGCTCCTTGCGAGAACGCGCCCGGACCGGCCGGCGACGGCCAGACGCTCGTGATGAGAGCGCCAGCCTGCCGTGAGGACGGCGCAAGCGGCTTGATTCAGGTCAAGCGGACCCGGGAATGTCCCCGATTGTCGTCAGCGTCCGGCGCGGCGCCCGCACCGCGAGCACCAGGGCCGCGCCGGCGAGGAACGGGACCGCAAGGCTGAGGAGCCCGGCGCGGTAGTCGCCGGTGGCGTCGCGGGCGAGACCCCAGGCCCAGGGGCCGACGAAGGCGCCGACCATGCCGATCGAGCCGATCGCCGCCACGCCCACCGCCGCCGAGCGGCCGCGCAGCACGTCGGTGGGCATCAGCCAGATCACCGCCTGGATGGCGCTGGCGCCGACCACATAGACCGCGTAGGCGCCGACCGTGACCGCCCCCGCGGCCGACAGGCCCGTCGCCAGGAATCCCGCGGCGATGACGGCCATGAAGGCCGCCGCGTGGCCGCGCCGCTCGCCGGTGCGGTCGGAGCTCCAGCCGGCCGCCAGCATGGCCAGGGCGGCCACGGCGTTCACCGCCGCCGTCAGCAGGCCGACCTTGCCGGCGGAAAGGCCGGTGGCCGCCTGCAGGATCGCCGGCGCCGAGAGGTTGATGGCGTAGTTGGAGCCCAGCATCAGCGCCGAGACGAGGCCCAGCAGCCAGACCCGCGGGTCCTTCAGGGCGCCGAGCGCGCCGGTGTCGGCGGCGCCGGGCG
>DASZQQ010000158.1:0-2423 GCA_035549595.1 Caulobacteraceae bacterium | reverse complement strand
GCCGCCGCCGCGCAGGGCTTCCATCTCGACCGCGCGCAGGGCCGACAGGGCGGCCGATTCCACCGAGCGCACGCGTCCGGCGCCCTGGCAGTGCGGGCAGACGTGGGTGGTGCCCTCGAGGATGCCGGTGCGGCGGCGCTGGCGGCTGATCTCCATCAGGCCGAAGCCCGAGATCTTGCCCATCTGCACGCGGGCGCGGTCGTCCTTCAGGCAGTCCTTCATCTTCTTCTCGACGGCGCGATTGTTCTTCGCCTCGTCCATGTCGATGAAGTCGATGACGATCAGGCCGGCGAGGTCGCGCAGGCGCAGCTGGCGTGCGGCCTCCTCGGCCGCCTCCATGTTGGTCTTCAGCGCGGTCGCCTCGATGTTGCGCTCGCGCGTGGCCCGGCCGGAGTTGACGTCGACGGCGACCAGGGCCTCGGTCTGGTTGATCACCAGGTAGCCGCCCGAACGCAGCGGCACGACCGGCGAATAGATCTGGCTGAGGTGGTCCTCGACGCGGTGGCGCACGAACAGCGGCACCGGCTCGCGGTAGGCCTGGATCTTCTTGGCCTGCGAGGGCATCAGCATGCGCATGAAGTCGCGGGCCTCGCGGTAGCCGGCCTCGCCCTCGACCCAGATCCCCTCCAGGTCCTTGTCGTAGAGGTCGCGGATCGCCCGCTTCACGAGGTCCTCTTCCTCGTAGATCAGGGCCGGGGCGATCGAGTGCAGGGTGGTGTCGCGGATGTTCTCCCACGCCCGCATCAGGTACTCGTAGTCGCGCTTGATCTCGGCCTTGGTGCGCTTGGCGCCGGCCGTGCGCACGATCAGGCCCATGCCCTTGGGCACCCTCAGGTCCTGGACGACGGTGCGCAGGCGCTTGCGGTCGGTGGCCGCGGTGATCTTGCGGCTGATGCCGCCGCCGCGGTCGGTGTTGGGCATCAGCACGCAGTAGCGGCCGGCCAGCGACAGGAAGGTGGTCAGGGCCGCGCCCTTGTTGCCGCGCTCTTCCTTGACGACCTGCACCAGCATGATCTGCCGGCGCTTGATCACTTCCTGGATCTTGTAGCGGCGCATCATGCGCCGGCGCAGGCGCGCCAGCGCCTCGTCGATCTCCTCGTCGTCCTCGCCGCCGACGTGCTCGGACTCGTCCTCGCCGTTCTCGGAGGACGCGGAGGCGACGGGCTCGTCGTCGTCCTCGTCCTCGACCTCGCGCATCAGCGCTTCGCGGTCGGCGTGCGGGATCTGGTAGTAGTCGGGGTGGATCTCGTTGAAGGCCAGGAAGCCGTGGCGGTTGCCGCCGTATTCCACGAAGGCCGCCTGCAGGCTGGGCTCTACGCGGGTGACCTTGGCCAGGTAGATGTTGCCGCGCAGCTGCTTCTTGGCGCGGCTTTCGAAATCGAATTCCTCAACCCGTGTTCCGTCCAGGACGACGACCCGCGTTTCTTCGGCGTGGGCGGCGTCGATCAACATTTTCTTCGACATATATGCGGTCTCCGGGGCGCACTCTGGACCTCAGGTCCGGGCGCCGGCTGCGGGGGCGCGCGCGCAGGACGTCCACCGCCGGGCCGTCGCTCGTGGCGGCTTTGGCGGTCAGGATGTGCTGGAAGGCGTCGGCGGCGCTGCCCATGGGTTCAATGACTCTGGCGCTCTTCACGAAAAGCGCGGATCGGATAACGCGTCGACGCCGGAAGGGCGCTGGACCTGACGCGAGGCCGCGCAAGATCGCTGAAGTCCGAGGACGGCGTATGCGCGCGAACAATCTAGGGGAACGGAAGTCGAAAAGAAAGCACGGCTTCGCGCCCCGCGCGAAAGGGCGCAGCTGGCCTCGCGCTTAACCCTTTGGCTACAGCCACCGCCCGATAGTCGGCGTAAATGTCGTCGGTGAACGGGGTAGCGTGAAAATGCGCGCGGTGTTGCGCGGTCTTGGACGGCTCGGAGGCGCGCGGTGGCTGGCCGCGGGGCTCGCCGTGCTGCTGGCCGGCGGCTGCGCCGCGGCGGTCGCGGCCACGGAGGCCGCGCCGAAGACCGAGGGCCTGCTGCGCGTGCGCTTTGGCGGCGATCAGGCCGAGACCCGCATCGTCGTCGACCTCGACCGCTCGGTCACCGCCAGGGTGGCGACGCCGGAGCCTGGGCGCCTGACCGTCGCCCTGCCGGACGTCGGCTCGGCCTCGGTGCTGCAGGGCAGGGGCCAGGGCCTCGTCCGCGCCTGGAGCGTCAGCAACGAGGCCGGCGGGGCGCGCCTGTCGCTGGACCTGGCCGGCGCCGCCCAGGTCAAGCGCCGCTTCCTGCTGCCGCCCGGCGACGGGGTGACCAACTACCGCTACGTGATCGACGTCGCCGCCGGCGCGCCGGCGCCCGCCGCCCGTACCGGCCAGACCGTCGCCGCGAAGGACCCGGCGCCGGCCATCGGCGACGTCGTCGCCCGGCCGCTGTCGCTGAAG
>DASZQQ010000157.1:0-3356 GCA_035549595.1 Caulobacteraceae bacterium | reverse complement strand
AAGGGGAGGGAGAAACAAAAAAGAGCGCCCGGTCGCCCGGGCGCTCTTCGTCAGGTCGGAAGATCGGGAAGGGCTTAGAGCGCCTCGACGATCGTCACGTTGGTCAGGCCGCCGCCTTCGCACATGGTCTGCAGGCCGTAGCGCTTGCCGCGGGCCTTCAGGGCGTAGAGCAGGGTCGTCATCAGCTTGGTGCCCGAGGCGCCCAGCGGGTGGCCGAGCGCGATGGCGCCGCCGTTGACGTTCAGCTTGGCCGGGTCGGCGCCGGTCTCGTTCAGCCAGGCCACCGGCACCGAGGCGAAGGCCTCGTTGACCTCGTAGAGGTCGATGTCGTCGATCGACAGGCCGGCCTTCTTCAGGGCGCGCAGGGTGCCCGGGATCGGGGCTTCGAGCATGATCACCGGATCGCCGCCGGTGACGGTCAGGTGGTGGATGCGCGCCAGCGGCGCGACGCCCAGCTCCTTCAGGCCCTTCTCCGAGACGACCATCACGCCCGAGGCGCCGTCGCAGATCTGGCTGGACGTGGCGGCGGTGATGCGGCCGCCTTCGCGCAGCAGCTTCACGCCCTTGATGCCGTCGAGGCTGGCGTCGAAGCGGATGCCTTCGTCGACGGTGTGCAGGGTCTCGGCGCCCTCGGCGTCCTTGATCTTGATCGGGGTGACTTCATCCTTGAAGGCCCCCGACTGGGTCGCCGCGATCGCGCGCTGGTGCGAGAGGTAGCCGAACTCGTCGAGCTGGTCCTTCGTCAGCTTGTACTTCTCCGCCATCATCTCGGCGCCCATGAACTGGGAGAACTGGATGTTGGGGTAACGGCGCTGCTGGGCGGGGCTCATCGGCGTGCCGAGGCCCTCCTTCATCGGCAGGATCACCGGAGTGCCCATCGGCACGCGGGTCATGCTCTCGACGCCGGCGGCGATGACGATGTCCATCGAGCCGCTCATCACCGCCTGGGCGGCGAAGTGCAGGGCCTGCTGCGAGGAGCCGCACTGGCGGTCGACGCTGGTGGCCGGCACGCTCTCCGGCATGCGCGAGGACAGCACGGCGCCGCGGGCGATGTTGTTGCCCTGCTCGCCGGCCTGGCCGACGCAGCCCATGATCACGTCCTCGACCAGGGCCGGGTCGGCGCCGGTGCGGTCGAGCAGGCTGTCGAGCACCTGGCCGGCGAGGTCCGCCGGATGCCAGCCGGCGAGCTTGCCGCCCTTGCGGCCCCCGGCGGTGCGGGTGGCGGCGACGATATAGGCTTCGCCCATGGGATGAGGTCCTCCGATTGGTCAGGGCATAGGATTGTGAGGGGCCCTTATCCGACCGGACGCGGCGTCAGCCAATGCCGAATCTCTCCCTCCCCTTCATGGAGGGACAGGCGGCGAAGCCGCCAGGGTGGGGAAGCGAGACGCGCCTGCCCGCCAACCGGTTGGCGCCTTGCCCGCCGCACACCTCCCCACCCGGCTCGCTTCGCGAGCTTTCCCTCCCCATGAAGGGGCGGGAGGGTCACACCGGCAGCAGTTCGCCCAGGCGGCGGGCGTCGAGGCGGAAGCTGGTGGGGAGGACCTTCGTGTTCGGCTTGTGCAGCTTCACGGCCTTGGCGGCGCGGGCGACGGCGAGCTTGGCGAGGGCGCCGGCGGTCAGGCCCTGGTCGATCCGCGGGCGGGCGCCCAGGCGCCGGCGCAGGACGCCGTTGGCGTAGACGACGTTGGCGCGGGTGACCGCCGCCGGGGTCATGAACTCCACCGACAGGGAGACGTTCAGCATCGGGCCGTTCTCGATCCGGTGCGGGGCGTTCTGCGGCCAGGTGACCATCATGCCGGGCTTCAGGTCGACCACGGTCGCGCCGGCGTCCCACTCGGGCCGGTAGTCGAACTGCTCGGCCGTCTCCTTCAGCACGATGCGCTCCAGCGCCTCGTCGGTGACGTAGGGCGCCTCCGGCGGATAGACCCAGACGCGCTTTTCGCCCCGGATCTGCCACAGCGACACCAGCGGCACGTCGAGGTGGTAGAAAACCTGGGCGTCGGCCGAGGAGATCAGCAGGCCGAGGTCGCGGCGGAAGGTGCGCACCTTCGGCGCGGCGGCCGCCTTGTCGGCGAAGATCTCGTCGCACAGGGCTGCGTAGGCCGGCAGGTGGGCGTTCACGGCCCGCAGGTTCAGCCAGATACGCCCGGCCTTGGCCGCCTCCAGCAGCTTCTCGCCGCAGAGGGCGCCGGCCTCGCCGCGGCGCCAGCTGCGCCAGGCGACCGGGTCCTCGCCCATGGTGAAGACGCCCAGCGCCTCGCGCGGGTAGCGGTCGAGCACCTCGGCCAGGCCCTCGTCCGTGAACATCGGCCGCTCGTGCAGGTCGTGGGCGAAGGTCATGGTGCGGCGGGTGAAGGCGGCCGCCTTGTCGGCGGTCCAGTCGGCGATCACGCTCATGCGGTCCTCGCGCGGCCGTAGAAGGTCTGCTGGAACGGCCCCCACCAGAGGATCTTGCCGAGGCCGCGCACCGCCCGGTCGAGGGCCCAGGCGCGGTCGGGGGCCTTGGTCAGCCACTTGAAGGCGGCGATCAGGCCGAACACGGTCAGCTGGCCGACGCCCACCGCCATCCAGCGGGCGACGCCGACGCGGTCGGGCGGGCTCGCCAGGGCGCACTCCCAGCACGGCCCGTGGCCGTAGGCGAAGGCGCGGCGCATGGTGTAGCCGAGCGTCAGCCGGTCGGGCAGCGGATCTTCCCAGACCCAGGCGTCCGGCGACCAGGCGAAGCGGGCGCCGGCGTCGCGCATGGCCAGGAACAGCAGGTCGTCCTCGCCGCCGGTCTGGTTGCGCTCGGCCGAGAACGGCCTGACCGGATCGGGCAGGGCCGCGCGGCGCACCAGGCTGCAGCCGCAGCCGTAGTAGTGGGGGATCAGCCCCTCCTCGTCGGGCCCCTCGCGCGAGAAGAAGTGCTCGAGGTAGGGCCGGTGCTCGCGCACCTCGGCCGGGGCGCGGGCGCGCACGGGGCCGAACACGGCGTCGGCGTCGAACCGCGCCTGGGCCGAGAGCAGGGCCGCCAGCCAGCCCACCGGCGCCTCCTCGTCGTCGTCGAGGAAGGCGATCAGCTCGCCGCTGGCGCGGGCCATGGCGGCGTTGCGGGCGTTGGCGACGCCGGCCTCCGGCTCGTGCTCGTACAGCACCGGGAACGGCGCCTCGGTGGCCAGGATGCCGGCCAGCGCCTGGGCCGAGGGGATCTGGTCGTTGTCGACGATGACCAGCTCAAGCTGGTCGAAAGCCACGCCCTTCTGCACGAACAGCGACCGGGCCGCCGCCACGAGGCCGGGCAGGCGCCGCTGGGTCGGGATGACGATGCTGATGCGGGCCATGGCGCTCCCTTAAGGCCTATTCCGCGAACGCCG
>DASZQQ010000156.1:0-1508 GCA_035549595.1 Caulobacteraceae bacterium | reverse complement strand
GGGATTGTGGAAGGCCGCGGCGGCCTGCTCGCCGCCGAGCGGGCCCAGGCCCGGATCGCCCTTGCGGCTGATGATCCACTCCGCTTCGGTGATCCTGCGGTCCTCCACCTTGAGCCGCTGCGTCACGATCGCCGGGCCCGCGGCTTCCTCGATCGTGCCGAAATAGCCGGCCTGCTGGGTGACGGCGTCGAAATACCGGCGATCGAGCTTGCCGAGCGCCGTCGCGGACTTCCACAGGCCCTCGCCGGCGGGCAGCACGACCGCGTTCTCCGTCTGGCGGAAGGCCACGTCCAGCGGCGCGGCGGCCCTGTCGTGCTTCACGACGGCCTTGAGGTACTGGTCGAGCGTCGACTTCAGACAAGCCCTGTCGCATGGAGCGGCCAGGGCCTGGCCGCTGCACAGGGCGAAGACGAGGACGAGCAGGGATTTCATCATGGCGCGATCGTAACAAGCTTTGGCCTTCGCGCCAGGAGGGACGAAGCCTACCGCGTCGGGTCCTTGGTCCGCAGCAGTTCGATCGGCTTGGCGGCGGGGTTGGCCGCCATCGACGGCGCCGCGGTCAGGCGCATCAGCTTGTCGTCGGCGGCGCTGTAGGCGGTCCATCCCGGCGCGGCCGGGCAGATGGGCTTGCCGGTCTTGATGAAGGCCACCCAGCAGCCGTGCACCGCCGCCATCATCTGCCGGTCGTCGTCGCCGCGGGCATAGAGCGAGGCGGTGCCGAACACGAACGGGACTTCCGAGCCGTGCTGGGCGTCGTCCGAGCGGCGGCGGCGCATGGCCTCGGCCACGTAGTCGAACCGGTAGAGGTAGGCTGGCGCCTTCCAGTGGGCGGCGGCGAAGCGCGCGGGCCCGGCGAAGAAGGCGTCGCGATAGACGTAGGCGGCCAGCCTATAGGGGTCCGACACGCCGTAGTCGGCCTTCAGGGCCTCGATCTCCGCCGGCGTGAACTTGACCGCGCCCTTGTCCAGCGAGGCGTCGGGCGGCAGCAGCGAGCCTTCGCCGGAATTGGTCCCGATCAGCAGGGGGATGGCCGGTCCCGATCCCGCCGCGAAGGCGCGCAGCGGACTCTGGGTCAAAAGGGCGCCGTCGATGATCAACTCGGCGCGGTCGCCAAAAGCGTCCAGCAGCGCCTGCACCGGCAGTTTGCGCAGGCCCTCGGCGGTGGCGGCGTTCAGCGCCTTCAGGGTCTGGGCGTCGCGGACCTTGGCCTGGGCAAGGGTGGGATAGCGTTCCAGGGCGCCTCCGGGCGACTCCACGATGGCCCTGGCGAACAGGCCTTTCGCCGCCGGCGCGGCCATCAGGGCCAGGATGTCCTGGCCGCCGGCGGACTCGCCCATCACCGTGACCTTGGCCGGATCGCCGCCGAAGGCCCTGACGTTGCGCTGCACCCACTTCAGCGCCGCGATCTGGTCGAGCAGGCCGAAATTGCCGGTCGCGTCGTCGCCCGTGTGCTCGCTGGCAAGTGCCGGATGCGCGAAGAAGCCGAGTTCGCCGAGGCGGTAGTTGAA
>DASZQQ010000155.1:0-5276 GCA_035549595.1 Caulobacteraceae bacterium | reverse complement strand
GAACACGCCCGCACCGACTGGGACCGGGACGGCCTGCCGCGCCAGGAGTGGGAAGACCTGCTGGCCGAGGCGCGCCGGCGCGCCGACGCGGCCGGGCACCTGCGCTACGCCTGGCCGGTCGAGATGGGCGGCAAGGGCGGCTCGAACCTCGACATGGCGATCATCCGCGAGCACCTGGCCGCCAAGGGGCTGGGCCTGTTCAACGACCTGCAGACCGAGCACTCGGTGGTCGGCAACAACCCCTTCATCCTGATGTTCAAGGAGTTCGCGACCAACGCCCAGTACGACAAGTACGGCGACGCGCTGCTGACCGGGAAGATCCGCACCACCTTCGGCCTGACCGAGCCGAACCACGGCTCGGACGCCACGCACATGGAAACCCGCGCCGTGCGCCAGGAGCGCAACGGCCAGCCGGGGTGGCTGATCAACGGCTCGAAGATGTGGACCACCGGCATGCACCACGCGACGCACTGCATGTGCTTCGCGCGCACCAGCGGCGAGGACGGCGACGCCACCGGCATCACGGTCTTCCTGGTCCCGGCCGACGATCCGGGCGTGAAGATCGAGGAGTGGATGTGGACGTTCAACATGCCCACCGACCACCCGCGCGTCAGCTTCACCAACGTGTGGGTGCCCGATGACGCCATCTGGGGCGTCGAGGGGCGCGGCCTCGGCCTCGGCCAGAGCTTCGTGCACCAGAACCGCATCCGCCAGGCGGCCTCGTCGCTGGGCGCGGCGGTCTACTGCATCAACGAGAGCGTCAAGTACGCGCGCCTGCGCAAGCCGTTCGGCAAGGCCCTGGCCGACAACCAGGCCATCCAGTGGCCGCTGGTCGAGCTGGCCACCCAGGCCGAGATGCTGCGCCTGCTGATCCGCAAGACGGCCTGGGAAATGGACCGCATGCCGCACAAGGAGGTCGAGCGGCAGCTCTCCGACAAGGTGTCGATGTGCAACTACTGGGGCAACCGCCTCTGCTGCGAGGCCGCCGACCGGGCCATGCAGGTGCACGGCGGCATGGGCTATTCGCGGCACAAGGCGTTCGAGCACATCTACCGCCACCACCGCCGCTACCGCATCACCGAGGGCTCGGAGGAGATCCAGATGCGCAAGGTGGCGGCCTTCCTGTTCGGCTACCTGGGCCCGAAGCGGAAGGAGTTCTCCGAGATGGAGGCGAAGTACGCCGAACTGCGCGCGGCCGGAAAGAACGACCGCGAGATCCAGATCTGAGAATCTTCTCTTCCCCCACGCATGTGGGGGAAGAGCAGGATCGCGCTTACCCCCAAAGTCCCTTCAGGCTGGCGGCGATGGCGCGGCCCTGGTCGCGGCCGGCCTTGGCGGCGGCGGGGCGGTTCTTCGGGTTCATCAGGTTCATGCCGAAGGCGGCCATGCTGGCCTCGTCGGGCAGGACGAGTTCGACCTCGCCGCCGGCGTCGCGAATGACCGCCATCTCGCGCTCGAGCGGGCGCATCATGCGCTCGCCGAGCTCGCCGGCGCCGAGCCGCAGGGCGACGATGACCGTGCGCTTGTGGCCCTTGGCGAGGTCGGCGTTCGTTCCCGAGCGCATGCCGCCGTCCATGTAGCGGCGCCCGTTGATGGTGATCGCCGGGAAGACGCCCGGCACCGAGCAGCTCGAGGCCACGGCGCGCGACAGCGGCACCCTGGCCGCCTCGTTCCAGACCACGAACTCGCCGGTGGCCGTGTCGACCGCGGTGCAGGCGTAGCCGCAGCCCGGCCAGACGCCCTCGCCGGCCTGCGCGAGCTGGCGGCCGAAGCCGGCGATGAAGGCCTCCTCGGGGACCGTCTCGGCGGCCAGGGAGAATTCGCCGATCTCGCGGCGGACCTCCTGCGGGTCGCGCTCGCCGGAGG
The DNA here is from genome assembly GCA_035549595.1 of Caulobacteraceae bacterium. Classification (GTDB taxonomy): domain Bacteria; phylum Pseudomonadota; class Alphaproteobacteria; order Caulobacterales; family Caulobacteraceae; genus Acaudatibacter. The sequence goes on along the minus strand of DASZQQ010000155.1, from coordinate 3,410 downwards.
CGGCCTCCTGCATCTTCTGGAACAGCACCATCATGTTCGGCGCGCCGGGGCGGTTCTCGGCCACCTGCTGGGGGATGTCGCGCGGCTTGCTGGCCTCGGCGATGATCGGCTCGGCGATGTCGCGCGGGTCGCGGCCCAGGGCGACAAGGGCGCCGACCACGGAACCGGCCGAGGTGCCGGTGACGAAGTCCGCCTGGCCCAGATGCACGCCCTCGTCCGCGAGCCCCGCCAGCAGCCCCGCCTCCCAGGCGATCCCCACCGGCCCACCGCCACCCAGCACCAATGCCCGCGTCATCGAAATCCTCCGCCAATGAATGGCCGAAGGTTAGCGGTTCCGGCGCCGCCGTGGAAAGCGCGTCAGCGCAATATCCTGGCGCTCTGAGCGCGCGGCCAAGGCCCTTGGATCATGACCACGAAACACACGAACCACACGAACGAGCAGCAATCGTCCCCGACGCCGCCGGATCAACGAACCCGTTCGTGTGGTTCGTGTGGTTCGTGGTCAAACAGAATGCAGCGCCGCCACTGTGCAGCGCTTCGCAGGACAGGCGCTTCGCGCCGGCCTATCGCCCCGTGAACTTGGCCGGGCGTTTTTCGATGAAGGCGGCCATGCCTTCCTTCTGGTCCTCGAAGGCGAACAGGGAGTGGAACAGGCGACGTTCCAGCATAACCCCCTGCGACAGTGGGGTCTCGAAGGCGGCGTTGACCATCTCCTTGGTCAGCATCACCGCGTTGGGCGAGAGGCCGGCGATCTTCCTGGCCGCCTCGAGGGCGGTCGGGAGCAGCTCGGCCAGCGGCACGACGCGGCTGACGAGGGCGCAGCGCTCGGCCTCGGCGGCGTCCATCATCCGGGCCGTCAGGATCATGTCCATGGCCTTGGCCTTGCCGATGAAGCGGGTCATGCGCTGGGTGCCGCCGGCGCCCGGCGAAACGCCGAGGTTGATCTCGGGCTGGCCGAACTTCGCGTTCTCGGCGGCGATGATGAAGTCGCACATCATCGCCAGCTCGCAGCCTCCGCCCAGGGCGTAGCCGGCGACCGCGGCGATGATCGGCTTGCGGCAGCGCGAGGCGCGCTCCCAGTTGCGGGTGATGAAGTCCTCGCCGTAGACGTCGGCGTACGACTTGGTCGCCATCTGCTTGATGTCGGCCCCCGCGGCGAAGGCGCGCTCCGAGCCGGTCAGGACGATGCAGTGCACGGCCGGGTCGGCCTCGGCCGCGTCGAGCGCGGCGGTGAGCTCGTCCATCAGGGTGTCGTTCAGCGCGTTCAGCGCCTCGGGCCGGTTGAGGCGGATCAGGGTGACGCCCGGCTCGGGGGCTTCGACGATCAGGGTCTGGTAGGCCAATGTCAGGCTCCGGGAAGGGGCGACCATTCCTGGTCGGGCGGCAGGGGGGCGAAGATCGCGTCGAGCATCGCCGGCGCGACCCCCTCCAGGGTCGCAGGCGACCACTTCGGGGCGTTGTCCTTGTCGATGATCACGGCGCGCACGCCCTCGGAGAAGTCGGGGCTCATGACCACGCGCGCGGCGATGCGCATCTCCATGGCCATGTTCTCGGCGAAGTCCTTCGCCTTCAGGCCCTCGTCGAGCTGGCGCAGGGCGACCTTCATGGTCAGCGGCGACTTGGTCGCCATGGTCTTCGCCTGGGCCTGCGCCCAGTCCGAGCCGTCGGCATTCAGCGCCTCGACGATCGCCTCGACCGAAGGACCTTCGAACAGGCGGTCGATGGCGTCGCGGTGGTCGGCGAGCGGCGGGTGGCCGGCGTCGGCCTCGATCTCGGTCAAGAGGGTCTCGATCGCCTCGGGCTCGCGGGCGAGGTCGGCCTTGAACCGGGCCAGCATGGCCGAGGGCGCGACGTCGGTGGCGATGCCCAGGAGCTCGCAATCGGCGGCCTTGATCCGCGCGCCGGTCAGCGCCAGCCAGCGGCCGGTCCGGCCGTGCAGGCGCGGAAGATGCCAGCCGCCGCCGACGTCCGGGAAGAGGCCGATGCCACTCTCGGGCATGGCGAAGGTGGTCCGCTCGGTGGCGATGCGATAGGTCGAAGCCCAGGCCAAGCCGACGCCGCCGCCCATGACGATGCCGTCCATCACCGTGACGATCGGCTTGGCATAGCCGTGCATCAGATGGTTCAGGCGGTATTCGGTGAAGAAGAACTCGCGCGCCGCCGCCCCGCCGACCTGGGCGCTGTCCCAGAGGGCGCGGATGTCGCCGCCGGCGCAGAAGCCGCGCTCGCCGGCGTGGTCGACCAGCACCGCGCGCACGGCGGGATCGTCGCGCCAGGCAAGAAGCGCCTCGGTCATCAGCCGGCACATGTTGGTCGTCAGCGCGCCGATGGCCTGCGGCCGGTTCAGCGTCAGGACGCCCAGCGCGCCGTCGCGGCGGACGATGACTTCCGGTTCGCCGCTCATGCCTTCAGAAGCTCGCGGGCGATGATGACGCGCATGATCTCGTTCGTCCCCTCCAGGATCTGGTGCACCCGCAGGTCGCGCACGATGCGCTCCAGCGGATAGTCCTTCAGGTAGCCGTAGCCGCCGTGCAGCTGCAGCGCCTGGTTGGCGACCTCGAAGCCGGCGTCGGTGGCGAAGCGCTTGGCCATGGCGCACAGGCGCGTGGCGTCCGGCGATTTGGCGTCGAGCGCGGCCGCGGCTCGGCGCACCATCAGGCGCGCGGCCTCCAGCTCGGTGGCCATGTCGGCGAGGCGGAACTGCAGGGCCTGGAAGTCCTGCAGCGGGCGGCCGAACTGGCGGCGCGTGGTCAGGTGTTCGCGCGCCGTCGCCAGCGCCAGGCCGGCGCCGCCGAGGCTGCAGGCGGCGATGTTGATGCGCCCGCCGTCGAGGCCGGCCATGGCGAAGCGGAAGCCCTCGCCCTCGTCGCCGATGCGGTTCTCCACCGGCACGCGGACGTTGTCGAAGTGGACCATGGCCGTGGGCTGGCTGGACCAGCCCATCTTGCGCTCCTGGGCGCCGAACGACAGGCCGGGCATGTCCTTCTCGACCACGACGGCCGAGACGCCGCGCGCGCCGGCCTCGCCGGTCCGGACCATGACCACGTAGAGGTCCGAGGTCCCGGCGCCGGAGATGAAGGCCTTGGCGCCGTTCAAAACATAGTGCTCGCCCTCGCGCCGGGCGCTGGTGGCGAGGTTGGCGGCGTCCGAGCCCGCGCCGGGCTCGGTGAGGCAATAGGAGGCGATCAGCTCCATGGCGGCGAGGCGCGGCAGATAGCGGCGGCGGAGGTCGTCCGAGCCGAAGCGGTCGATCATCCACGAGGCCATGTTGTGGATGGAGAGAAACGCCGCCGTCGCCACGTCGCCGTGGCTCAGCGCCTCGGGCTGCTCGGGGTTGTCCATGAAGCTGGTCGCAACCTTGCCCAACACGCCTTCCTGCCGGAGCTTCCAGTTGAGCGACACCAGGCCGA
>DASZQQ010000154.1:0-8294 GCA_035549595.1 Caulobacteraceae bacterium | reverse complement strand
AGGCGAGAGCCCTGGCACGCAGGCACACCGACGCGGCGATCGAGGCGCTGGCCCAGGTGGTGCGCGAGGGCAAGACCGACGCCGCCCGCGTCGCCGCGGCCAAGGAGCTGCTGGACCGCGGCCACGGCCGGGCCGGGCAGGGCGGCGAAGGCGGCGCGCCGGACGGCGGCCTCGTCCTGGCCAGGATCGTGCGTGAGATCATCGACCCGAAAGCCGTCGCTGACGATCCGGACCCCTAGGGTGTTCGCGCCGCTGCTCGTGCCGGCGCGCTACAAGGGCGCCTACGGCGGCCGCGGATCGGGCAAGAGCCACTTCTTCGGCGAGAAGTTGGTCGAGGACTGCCTGGCCGAGCCGGGCCTGCTGGCCGTCTGCATCCGCGAGGTGCAGAAGACCCTGGCGGATTCCTCCAAGCGCCTGATCGAGGCCAAGATCGAGGCCCTCGGCGTCGGCCAGGGGTTCCGCGTCTACACCGACAAGATCGCCACCCCGGGCGACGGGGTGATCATCTTCCAGGGGATGCAGGACCACACCGCGGAGTCGATCAAGAGCCTTGAAGGCTTCAGGCGCGCCTGGATCGAGGAGGCGCAGAGCCTTTCGCAGCGCTCGCTCACCTTGCTACGCCCCACCATCCGCGCCGAGGGCTCGGAGATCTGGGCCAGCTGGAACCCGCGCCGGCCGACCGACGCCATCGACGACTTCCTGCGCCGCGACCCGCCGAGGGAGGCGGTGACGGTGCGAGCGACCTGGCGGGACAACCCGTTCTTCCCGGCCGTGCTGGACGCCGAGCGCCGGCACGACCTCGAACGCTTTCCGGAGCGCTACAGCCACGTTTGGGAGGGCGACTACGCCCGCGCCTTCGAGGGCGCCTACTACGCCGCGTGCCTGGCCAAGGCCGAGGCGGAGGGGCGCATCGGCAAGGTGGCTGCCGATCCGCTGCTGCCGGTGCGGGCCGTGTTCGACCTCGGCGGGGCCGGGGCGGGCGCCGACGCCATGGCGATCTGGATCGTGCAGTGGGTGGATCGCGAGATCCGCGTCCTCGACTACCTCGAAGGCCAGGGCCAGGTGCTGGGCTACTACACGGCCGAGCTGCGCCGGCGCGGCTGGGGCGAGGCGCACTGCGTGCTGCCGCACGACGGCATGAACGCCAACGCGGTCACCGGCAAGCGCTACGAGGACCACCTGCGCGACGCCGGCTTTTCGGTCGAGGTGGTCGCCAACCAGGGCCGGGGCGCGGCGCTGATGCGCGTCGAGGCGGCCCGGCGGCTGTTCCCGCGCATCTGGTTCGACGCCGCCGCGACCGCGGCCGGCCGCGAAGCCCTGGGCGCCTATCACGAGCGCCGCGACGAGGCGCGCGGGGTGGGCCTGGGGCCCGAACACAACTGGTCGAGCCACGCCGCCGACGCGTTCGGCCTGATGGCCGTGGCCTACGAAGAGCCGCGCAAGGCGGCGGGGCGGCTGGCGCTGCCGAAGATGGGGATCGTCTGACGTGACGCCGACCGACGACGAGCTGCTGGCGATCCTGGCCGACGAGCGGCGCAGCGCCATCGGCTTCGACGAGGACGCCGAGCTGACCGCCGCCCGCACGCGGGCGCTGGAGTACTATCACGGCGTCATGAACGACATGCCGGCCGAGGAGAACCGGTCGAAGGCCTGTTCGTCCGACGTCTGGGACGCGGTCGAGACCGCGCTGCCCGACCTGATCGAGATCTTCACCGGCGGCGACGACGTGCTGGCGTTCGCGCCGACCGGGCCGGAGGACGAGAAGGCGGCCGAGCAGGAGACCGACTACGTCCGCCACGTGGTGTTCCACGAGAACGACGGCTTCCTGGTCCTCTACACGGCGATCAAGGACGCGCTGCTGACCAAGCTGGGCGTCGTGAAGTGGTGGTGGGACGAGGCCGCCGGCGAGCGCGCCGAGCGCTTCACCGGCAAGGGCGCTGTCGACGTCGCCCTGGCCGAGCAGGGCGGGGCGCTGGTGCGCGACATTGTCGTCTCGGGCGCGGTCGGCGAAGGCGGCGAGCCGCTGGTGGACTTCACGGCTGTCCGGCCCGGCGGGCGCCTGTGCATCGAGGCCGTGCCGCCGGAGGACTTCGCCGCCGCGCGCGACGCGCGGCTGTCGCTGAAGGACGCGACCTATTGCGCGATCCGCTCGCGGCCGCGAGCCCAGGACCTGATCGCCCAGGGCGTCGATCCGGCCCTGGTGGCGCGGCTGCCGGCCTATGGTGCGAGGAGCGACGGGGCGGTCTCCCAGGCGCGCGACACGGTCGCCGAGCAGGTTCAGGGCCGGGGCGAGGGCGTCGGCGACCTGCGCCAGGTCGAGGTGGTCGAGCACTTCATCCGCCTGCCCGAAGAGGACGGCCGGATTGGCTTAATCCGTGTACTGACGGGTGGGGACGAGAGCGTGCTGCTGCACCGCGAATCCGCCAATCGGATCCCCTATGCGGTCATCACGCCCTACATCGCGCCGCACCGGCTGTACGGCCTTTCGGTGGCCGACAAGCTGGTCGAGGTGCAGCGCATCAAGACGGCGCTGATGCGGATGCTGCTGGACAGCGGCTACTTCGCCCTCAACCAGCGGCACCTGGTGGTCGAGGCCAAGGCCAACGAGTTCACCCTGTCGGACCTGATGCGCAACGAGCCCATGGTGCCGGTGAGGGCCCGGGCCGAGGGGGCGGTGACGCCGCTGGGCGGCGGCGGCCTGAACTTCGACGTGGCCGGGGCGCTGGAATACTTCTCCACCGTCGCCGAGCAGCGGACGGGGGTGGTGCGCAACGCCCAGGGCCTGAACCCCGACACCCTGCACCGGACCGCGGCCGGCGCCCTGGCCCTGATCGGCGCGGCGCAGAAGCGGCTTAGGCTGATGGCGCGGGTGTTCGCCGAGACCGGGCTGAAGGACCTCTACCTCGGCGTCCATGCGGCGCTGCGCGAGAACGCCACGCAAGGCGCCACCGTGCGCCTGCGCGGCGGGTGGATCCCGATCGATCCCACCGCCTGGGGCGAGCGGGCCGACATGACGGTGCAGGTCGGGCTGGGCGCGGCCGGCCGCGAACATGACATCGCCGCCCTGGAGCAGGCCCTGCCGATGCTGCAGAACGTGATCGAGCTGCAGGGCGGCCTTGGCGGGCCCCTGGTCAACGCCCAGAACGCCTACGCCTTTCTGCTGCGGGCGCTGGAGAAGCTCGGGTTCAAGGACGCCGAGCGCTACGTCTCCGATCCGACCCTGGCCGCGCCGGCCGCGCCGCCGCCGCCGCATCCGGACCAGGTCCGGGCCCAGGCCGACGTCCAGGCCCGCGCCGCGGAGATCCAGCTGAACCAGGCCCGCGCCGGCGCCGACGTCGCCACCGAGCGCATGAAGGCCGTCCACCGCCTGGCCATCGCCCGCGAAAAGCTGCAGGCCGAGACCGAGCTCAAGCGCGAGCAGGCGGCGGCGGAGATCGGGTTGAAGCGCCAGGAACTGGCGGCCGAGGCGGCGCTGAAGCGCGAGCTGGCCGCGGCCGGCGATCGCGACCAGACGCCGGGCCTGGGGCCCGTCGGACTGGGAGGCGAACCCGGATGACCGACGCCCAGGAGATCGCCCGCGGCCGGCGGGCGCGCCAGGAGTGGGCCGAGCTCGAAGGCGCCTTCGCACGCCTGCGCCAGGCGATGATGGAGGAGATCATCGCCACCCCCTTCGCCGAGGCCGAGCGCCGCGAGCGGCTCTATCTGTCGTGCCAGGTGCTGGACGCCGTGAAGGCCGCCCTGCTGGCCGCCGTCGGCGCCGGCGAGGCCGCGAAGCTGCGCGCCGAGGGCGGCTGACGCCCGACCCTCCGGCTGGACGACTTGGTCCGTACAGCGGCGGGACGCCCCCTCCACCATCGCTGCGCGATGGTCCCCCTCCCCCGCGGCGCGGGGGAGGAAGTTTCCTGAACTCTCAGAGGTGAGACCCATGCCCCAGGACCCCGCCGCCGAGCGCGGCGCGCTTTCCATCGACGAGGCGCTGACGGCGCTCGACCCGCGGCTGCGGCCGGACGACGACGACGGTCCGCCGGGCGGCGATGCGTCCGCCGGCGACGCCGACGACGGGCCGGGCGGGCTCGCCGCGCCGCCCGGCTGGGACGAGGACGGCCAGGCGCGCTTCGCCGACCTGCCGCCGGACCTGCAGGCCTATGTCAGCCAGCGCGAGAGCGCCCGGACGCAGCAGGCGGCCGAGGCGAATCGCCAGGCCGCCGACGTGCATCGCCGCGCGCACGAGGACCTCAGCCAGGTCCAGGTGCTGGCCGACCAGCTGGGGCAGGTGCTGCCCGACCTGGTGCAGATCCATCACAGCCGCTGGGGCGACCCGGACTGGGAGGCGGTGATGGAGCAGTACGGGCCCGAGGAGGCCTTCCGCCTGAAGGCGCAGCACGAGCGCGAGACCGCCGGGCTGCAGGCCGCCGCCCAGGCCCGGGCCCAGGCGGAGGCCCTGGCGCACCGCAAGTTCGTCGCCGACGAGTCCGAGAAGCTGAAGACCATCGCCCCGCACCTCAGCGACCCCGACAAGGGGCCGCAGCGCCGGCGCGAGGTCGGCGAATACCTGCTGCAGGCCGGCTTCACCCCCGACATCCTGCGCGCCATCAGCGCCCAGGAGCTGCACATCGCGCACAAGGCGATGCTGTGGGACCAGGCCCAGAGCCGCCTCAAGACCCAGCCGCCCAGGCCCGGCCCCGCCGACCGCACGCCGCAGGTGCGCCCCGCCGCCGGCGGCGCCGGCGCCTCGCCGCAGCGCGGCCTCGACTCCCTCATCCGCCGGCTCGGCGAGTCCGGCCGCATCGACGACGCCGTCGCCCTCCTTCAAGCCCGCAGAAAGGCGCCCTGACCCATGGCCGCACCCACCAACACCGCCACCACCCTCGTCTCCGCGGGCAACCGCGAGGATCTGGAGGACGTCATCTGGCGCGTCGCGCCCGAGGAGACGCCGTTCAGCGCCAACATCGGCAAGGCCAAGGCCACCGGCATCTACCACGAGTGGCAGACCGAGAGCCTGGCGAGCCCCGACGCCACCAACGCCCAGCTCGAGGGCGACGACATCGCCAGCCTCGACGCCCCGAACCTGACCAGCCGGCTCGGCAACTACAACCAGATCTTCCGCAAGACCGCCGGCGTCTCGCGCACCCAGGAGATCGTCGACAAGGCCGGCCGCGAGAGCGAGCTCGACCGCCAGAAGGTGCTGAAGGGCATCGAGCTGCGTCGCGACGCCGAGAAGCGCTTCATCGGCAACTTCGCCTCCAACGCCGAGTCCGGCTCGACGCCGCGGCGCACGGGCGGCCTGCTGGCGTTCCTGACCAGCAACGCCTCGCGCGGCGCCGGCGGGTCCGGCGGCGGCTTCTCCGGCGGGGTGGTCGCGGCGGCCACCAACGGGACCCAGCGGACGTTCACGGAGGCGCTGGTGAAGGGGGTGCTGGCCACCTGCTTCAACAATGGCGGGCGCCCCACCCAGGCCTACATGGGCTCGACCCACAAGCAGGCGTTCAGCGCCTTCACCGGCATCGCCGAGATCCGCCGCGACGCGCCGGGCCAGGCGATGGCGACCATCATCGGCGCGGCGGACATCTACGTCAGCGACTTCGGCAATCTGGCCCTGATTCCGCACGCCTACGGCCTGACGCGCGACTGCGTGCTGGTGGACCCGGACATGGCGGCCATCGCCACCCTGGACGGGATCAAGACCACGCCGCTGGGCAAGAGCGGCGACGCCGACAAGGTCATGATCACCATGGAGAAGTGCCTGGTGGTCAAGAACGAGAAGGCCCACGGCGTCATCGCCGACCTGACCTGACGATCTCCCTCCCCCTCGTGGGGAGGGATAGGCCGCGGAGCGGCCAGGGTGGGGGGGCCGGGCCTGGCAAGGGCGCCAACCGGTCGGCTCGCCTTGTCGCGCCGCAGTTCCCCACCCTGCTCGCTGCGCGAGCCGTCCCTCCCCATGAAGGGGAGGGAGGAAGGACCCTCCATGACCCCAGAACCCAGCGCCGCCGAACAGCAGGCGGCGGACCGGGCCGCGCGGGCGGCCGAGGCGCGGACGCGCCGCGAGAAGGCGGCCGAGGCCGAGCGGGCCAAGAGCCTGGCCGTCGACCTTGTCCGTGTACGGATCACCAGGTTCGGCGACGGCCAGGTCTCGAGCGGCGAGCATGCGCCCGGCCTCGGCGACCTCTGCTACGAAGCCGGCGACACCCCCGAGGTTCCGCGCGAGGTGGCCGAGGCGCTGGAGGCGTGCGGCTTCGCCGAGATCGAGGCGCGATGAGCGGCCTTGCGCCCCTCTTCACCTCGTCCGCCGGCGTCCGCCATGCCTGGCGCGACGACGGCGATGGCGTCAGGACCCTGGTCTCCAGCCAGGACGTCGAGGCGATCCTCGACCGCAACAAGGCGATGGCGACGCACAACGACGGCTACGCGCCGTCGCGCGAGCTGCGCCGGGTCGCCTCGATCCCCCTGGTCCTGATCCTGAAGTGGAAGAACGAGGAGGGCTGGAACGCCTTCGATCCGGCCTGCGCCGAGCGCCTGCGCCGCAAGCTGAACGACCCCGAATACCAATTCCTGCGCACCGCGCCCGGGAGACTCTGACATGGCCCTCGACGGGACCAACGCCGGCCTCATCGCCAGCGTGAACGACTTCCTGAACCGGTCCGACCTGACGGCGACCGTGCCGGACTTCATCCGCATGGCCGAGGGCCAACTGAACCGCACCCTGCGCGTGTCGGACATGATCAAGGCGACGACGCTGGCGGTCTCGACGACCTCGGCCGCCCTGCCGGCGGACTTCCTGGGCATGGTGAGCCTGGAGCTGCCGGCCGGCACCGGCCACCCGATGCGCTACGTGCGGCCCGAGGAGGCGAGAGCCCTGCGCCAGGAACAGTACGCCGCCGCCGGCACGCCGTTCGCCTGGACGATCGCGGGCGGGAACCTCGAGACGGTGCCGGCGCCGTCGGGCTCGATCACCTGCAACATGCTGTACTACCAGGCGATCCCGCCGCTGGCGACGAACACGGCCGGCAACTGGCTCTCCATCAAGCACCCGGACATCTATCTCTACGGCGCGCTGCTGCAGGCCGCGCCGTACCTGAAGGACGACGCCCGCGTGCCGGTGTGGGCCGGCCTCTACCAGCAGGTCGTCGGCGACCTGATGGCGAGCGACGGACGCACCTCGTTCGGCCATGGCCTGACGCCGCCGTTCCGCGCCGCCGGCGCGCCCGAGCCGGCCGCCAACCCCTGATGGACTACGCCGGCCTGCAGACCGCGGTGGGGGCCTACCTCAACCGCGGCGACCTCTACCAGCTGGTCCCAACCTTCATCGCCCTGGCCGAGGCGCAGCTGTCGCGCGACCTGCGCCACCCGCGCATGGTCGGACGGGCCGTCGCCACCCTCGGCGCCGAGTTCGAAGCCCTGCCGACGGACTTCGCCGAGCTGATCTCGGTGACCCTGGCGGCGACCGGCGAGACCCTCGACGGGCTCTCCGTCGAGGCGATCGCCGACCGCAGGGCCCGCCTGGGTTCGCCGGCGGGGCGTCCCGACAGCTACGCCATCGTCGGCGCCAGCCTGCAGCTGCTGCCGGCGCCCGACGGGCCCTACGACCTCGAGATCGCCTACTTCCAGCAGCCGCCCGCGCTCTCGGCCGCCGCCCCCACGAACTGGCTGCTGGCGGCGTTCCCGGACCTCTACCTCTATGGCGCGCTCGCCCACGCCGCGGCCTTCCTGCCCGACGACCGGCGCCTGGCGAGCTGGAGCGGCCTCTACGCCGCCGCCCTGGAGAGCGCCCGCGCCGACGCCACGCGCGCGCCCTACGGCGCCCGCCTCACGACCCGCCCGACCCTCGCCGTCTGACCGGAGCCCCCATGGCCGTCCAGCTCTCAACCGCCGTCCGCAACGCGCGCCTCGACCAAGTCGAGACGACGATCGGCGCCGCGCCGCTGCTGCGCATCCACACCGGCGCCATGCCCGCCGACTGCGCCGCCGCCGCCAGCGGAACCAAGCTCGTCGAGATCACCCTGCCGTCCGACTGGATGGCCGGCGCCTCCGGCGGCTCGAAGTCCAAGTCCGGAACCTGGTCCGCCGCGGCCGTCGCCACCAGCACGGGCGGCTACTGGCGCATCTACGACGCCTCCGGCTCGACCTGCCACCTCCAGGGCACGGTGACCGCCACCGGCGGCGGCGGCGACATGACCCTCGACAACACCTCGATCACCTCCGGCCAGACCGTGACCGTGACGACGTTCACCCTGACCGACGCGAACGCGTAGGGCGGGCCCAAGCAGGGCCAGGCCGGTCAGTTCTCATGTTGAATA
>DASZQQ010000153.1:0-4620 GCA_035549595.1 Caulobacteraceae bacterium | reverse complement strand
GATGCCGAGGATGTTGGCCGCGTGGGTGCGGTTGCCCAGGCAGTGGCTCAAGGTGTCGATGATCAGCTGCTGCTCGACCGCGGCCACGGTCTGGCCGACGAAGCCGCGGCTGACGGCCTCGGCCGCGATCGAGGCGGCTCTCGCGGTCTCGGCGGCGGGCGAGGCGGACATCGGCGCGCCGTCGGGCAGGCGGATCGCGAACTCCTCGATCTCCGGGCCGGTGGACAGCAGCACCGCGCGGTGCATGGCGTTTTCCAGCTCGCGCACGTTGCCCGGCCAGCGGTGGCCCACCAGGCGGCGGCGCGCCTCGGCCGAGATCGGCCGCTCGGCCAGGCCGTTGGCGGCGGCGTACTTCTTGGCGAAGTGCTCGGCCAGGGCCAGGATGTCGCCCGGCCGCTCGCGCAGCGGCGGCAGGCGCAGGTTGACCACGTTCAGGCGGTACAGCAGGTCCTCGCGGAACGTCCCGTCGCGCACGGCCTGGGCCAGGTCGCGGTTGGAGGTCGCCAGGATGCGGATGTCGACCTTCACCGGCTTGGCGCCGCCGACGCGGTCGATCTCGCGCTCCTGGATCGCGCGCAGCAGCTTGGCCTGCAGGCGCCCGTCCATCTCCGAGATTTCGTCGAGCAGCAGGGTGCCGCCGCTGGCCTCCTCGAACTTGCCGATGCGGCGGGCGAGGGCGCCGGTGAAGGCGCCCTTCTCGTGGCCGAACAGTTCGCTTTCGAGCAGGTTCTCGGGGATGGCGGCGCAGTTGACGGAGATGAACGGCTTGCCGCCGCGGCGCGACTTGGCGTGCAGGTGACGGGCCATGACCTCCTTGCCGACGCCGCTTTCGCCGGTGATCAGGATCGAGGCCTCGGAGGCGGCGACCTGGTCGGCCAGGGCGATCACGTGCTGCATGGCCGGGTCGCGCGCGATCATCGGCCGCTCGTCGTCGGCCACCGCCGCCAGCACCGCGGCGATCAGGTCGGCTTCGGGCGGCAGGGGGATGAATTCCTTGGCCCCGGCGCGGATCGCGTCGCTGGCGCGCTTGGAGTCGGCGCCGACGCCGCAGGCCACCACCGGCACGCGGATGCGCTCGGCCTCGTTGGCGGCGATCAGGGCGCCGATGTCAAGCTCGTAGTCGACCATCAGCAGGTCGGCGCCCTGGCCGGCGCGCAGGGCGTGGGTCGCGGCCTCGCAGGTCTCGACGTGCGAGACCTTGGCGCCGGCGTTCATCGCCATCTTCACGGCGCTCGATAGCTGTCCGCTCAACCGTCCGACGACCAGAAGCCGCATCGTTCTTCTCCTTTACTCACCCGGCCATTCAGGCCGGCGCCGTCCGCCCGTTCAGGCGGCGGCGTCCCCGTCCTTGATGATTTCCGTCATGGTCACGCCCAGCCGCTCGTCGACGATGACGACCTCGCCGCGCGCCACCAGGCGGTTGTTCACGTAGATGTCGATGGCCTCGCCGACCTTGCGGTCGAGCTCGAGCACGCTGCCCTGGCCGAGCTGCAGCAACTGAGCGACCGACAGGTGGGCGCGGCCGAGCACGGCCGAGATGTTGACCGGCACGTCGAACACCGGCGCCAGGTCCGAGGCGGTCTTATCCTCGGCGGCGATCTGCGCCATCAGCAAGGCGGCGGTGTCTTCGGCGGGGAACTCGTCCAGGGGCAGGTCTTCAGCCATGGGTCATACTCGGGTTGGCAGGGCTAAGGGCTTCGCCGTGCAGGCCTTCGGCGGCGAGCGCCGCCTCCAGGGCCTCGGCGACCCGCGCGGCGGCCGCGTCGGGGTCGAAGGCGGCGCGTCCGTCGCCCCAGTCGAAGACGAAGGCGGCGCGGGGCATCGCGGGGTCGGCGCGGACGACGATCTGGCCGGAAAAGCCGATCGCCTGGGCGGTCTCTTCCACGGCCGCCTGGATCGTCTCGACGTGGTCGGCCGGGGCCGTGACCACGAGGCGGGGCGTCGATTCGATCTCGCGCGCCAGGGCGGCGAGGGCGGCCTGGGCCGGGGCGTCGGGAAAGCGGTCGCAGGCGGCGTCGGCGATCTTGCGCGCGGCCGCCATGGCGAGGTCGGCCGAGCCGACGCGGTGCTCGTGCGCCACCTGGACCAGGGTCGAGAGCGCGGCGCGGGCGGCGTCGGCGATCTGGGCCAGGGCCTGGGCGGTCTGGGCCTGGACGCGCGCGTTGGCGGCGGCCTCGCCTTCGGCGCGGGCCTGGGCGCGGATGCGCTCGACCTCCTCGGCCGGGAACACGCGCCGGTACGGCTGCGGGGCGGAGACGACGGTCCCCTTGCCGTCGAAGACCGTGTCGAACTCGAACTTGCGCGGCTCGGCCATCAGTAGATCAACTCGTCATCGCCGCCGTTGCCGGCCAGCATGATCTCGCCCTTGGCGGCGAGGTCCTTGGCGACCTGGACCATGGCCATCTGCGCCTGGTCGACGTCGCGCAGGCGCACGGGGCCCATGCTCTCCATGTCCTCGCGCATGATCTTCGAGGCGCGCTCGGACATGTTGGAGAAGAACATTTCGCGTAAGGAATCCGAGGCGCCCTTCAGCGCCAGGCTCAGCTGGTCCTTCTCCACCGCGCGCAGCAGGGTCTGCACCCCGCCCGGGTCGAGCTTGGAGAGGTCCTCGAACACGAACATCAGCGCGCGGATGCGCTCGGCGCTCTCGCGGTTGCGCTCCTCCAGGGCGGCGATGAAGCGCGCCTCGGTCTGGCGGTCGAAGGCGTTGAAGATCTCCGCCATCATCTCGTGGCTGTCGCGCTTGGAGGTGCGCGCCAGGTTGGACATGAACTCGGTGCGCAGGGTCTGCTCGATCTTGTCGAGGATCTCGCGCTGCACCGGCTCCATGCGCAGCATCCGCGTCACGCACTCGAGGGCGAAGTCCTCGGGCAGGGCGGCCAGCACCCGCGCGGCGTGGTCGGACTTGATCTTCGACAGCACCACCGCGACGGTCTGCGGGTATTCGTTCTTCAGGTAGTTGGCGAGGACCGCCTCGTTCACGTTGCCGAGCTTGTCCCACATGGTGCGACCCGCGGGACCGCGGATCTCCTCCATCAGGGTCTCGACCTTCTCGGGCGGCAGGAAGGCGTGCAGCAGGCGCTGGGTCTGTTCGAACGAACCCATCAGGGCGCCGGCGGCCGACATGCCGGAGACGAACTCCACCAGGAGGTCCTCGACCACGGACGAGGCCACGGTGCCGAGGCCGGCCATGGCCTGGGAGACCTCCTTGATCTCCTCGTCGTCGAGGCCCTCCCAGATGGTGATGTGCTCTTCGCCGAGCGCGAGCAGCACGACCGCCGCCTTTTCGGGGCCGGTCAGCTTGGAGGCATCGTTGATCGCCTTCTTGCGGATCAGGCTCATCCCGCTTCGCTCCTTTCGGAGCTACGCAGGATCGACGCCCGCGCGTCGCACGGACGCCCAGCTGGCGCGAGGACCTTTCCTCCGAAGCCTTGGCGAAGGAGGATCATGCGGATTCGTGCAGCCAGGTGCGCAGGATCGAGACCGACTCGTCGGGGTGCTTGTCGACGAACTCGGCCACGCGCTTGACCGACGAGGCCTTCACCTGGCCCTCGATCTTGGCGATGTCGATCTTCTGGTCGATGTCGGGGCCGGGCAGGGCCAGCTGCGGGCCCTCGCCATGGGTCTCGGTGGTCACGAGGCGGGTCACGGTCTGGCCGCCGCCGGCGCCGGCGAGCACAGCCGGCAGGCCGCCGCCCGTGGTCGCGCCGCGCACCAGCGGGCGGACGACGAAGAACAGGATCACCACCGCCACCAGGCCCAGGATGCCGAGCTCGACGGCGCGCATGATGTCGTTCTTGTCGAAGCCCATCAGCGGGTTCGAGGCCGTCACGCCGTCCTGGTCGTCCTCGTGCGGGAAGCGCACGTTGACCACGCTGACGGTGTCGCCGCGGTCGGTGGAAAAGCCGATGGCCGCCTTCACCAGGTCGTCCAGGCGCTTCATCTCGTCGGCCGAGCGGGGGGCGTAGGTGGACGGCTTGCCCTTGGCGCCCGGCGTCGTGACCCCGTCGACGGCCACGGCGACCGACAGGCGCTTGATCGCGCCCGGCGCCTGGACCTCGGTGCGGACGGTCTTGGAGATCTCGTAGTTGGTGGTCGAGTCGTTGCGCTCGCTCGACGAGCCGTTGGCGCCGGCCCCTGCGGCCGAGCCGCCCGCCGCGCCGGGGATGTTGGCCGAGGCGCCCACGCCCGCGCCCGCCGGCGTCGGCTGCAGCTCGCGCGAATTCTCGCCCCCGGTCTGCTCGGAGCGCACCACCTGGCCGTCCGGGTCGAACTTCTCTTCCTGGGTGGTGACCTGGTTCATGTCGACGTCGGCGCTCACCTGGACGCGGGCATGGCCGGGGCCGACGACCCCCTCGACGATGTCCTTCACCGTCTTGCGGATGCGCTCCTCGATCGCCTGCTTCTCCGACTGGGCGAGCTGGGTGGCCGAGCCGGAATCGCCCCCGGTCGACAGGGTCTTGCCGTGCTGGTCGATCACCGTGACGCGCTCGGGCTTCATGTTCGGCACGGCGCCGGCGATCAGGTTCTGGACCGAGCGGACCTCGTCGGACGAGGGCTCGCGCGCGCCGACGCCGATGGTCACCGAGGCGCTCGGCTGCTCGGCCTCGTCCTCGAACA
>DASZQQ010000152.1:0-10184 GCA_035549595.1 Caulobacteraceae bacterium | reverse complement strand
TCTCCCCCCGCGGGAGAAGGTGGCGGCGAAGCCGTCGGATGAGGGGGCCCTCCGGCGCCTGCCGCCCAGCGGACCTGCGGCTTGGGAAGATGTCTGCCGGAAAATCAGCGGCTTGGTCGGCCTCGGCACGCGCTGAGAGGTCTGGGGGCCCCCTCATCCGTCGCCTGCGGCGACACCTTCTCCCGCGTGGGGAGAAGGGCGCCCAGAGGTCGCCCAACCAGGTCCTTCGGCGTCGCGAGGGCCGTCACACGCCAAATGCGGCGGTCCTGCCTTCAGGGGCTTCCGATCAGACCGCGAAGCTGTGGGTCTTGCCAAGGACGTGGACGGTGGAGGCCTGGGCGCCCTTTTCGCCTTCGGTCTCGGCGAAGCGCACCAGGGCGCCGGCCTTCAGCTTCTCGAAGCCGTTGTTCACCACCGCGTTGCGGTGGAAGTAGATCTCGCGGCCGTCCGAGCTCTCGATGAAGCCATAGCCCTCGTCCGGGAACACGCGCGCGATGCGCCCGTGGGGCGGCTCCTCGTGCGCCTTCACCTCGCCCTCCTGGCGGCGGCGGTGGTCCTGCAGCTGCCGGCGCGCGGCGCGGAAGGCGTCGCGGATGGCGACGTAGGGATCCTCGTGCGCGTGATCCTCCGGCGGATTGCGGTCGATGACGATGTCGCGGCGGCCCGGCACGCTGATCTGCAGCCGCACGCCGAAGAGGTCGCCGTGGCGGCGCCGGCCGCTGCGGCCGATCATGGCGACGCGGCAGCCGATGATCTTGTCCTGGAACTTCTCCAGCTTGGCGACCTCGCTCTCGATGCGCTGGCGAACGGCGTCGCTGGCCGTCAGTCCGCCTTCGAAGTCGATCTGCAGGGGGATGATCATGCTTGGCTCTCCTCTCGGACGCCCACGCTAACGCCTCGGCCTGCCCCGGCCTTGCGCGAGATCAATCGCCGCCGCCGCGGCGGTCATCCGCGGCCGGTTTGACGTCCCTCAAGGCGGGCGCCGGCCGCCAAGTCTACTCCCGCTCGAACCTCAGCGCAGGAGGCATCGCCATGAGCGACCTCATCCAGACCGTGTCGCGGGCCCTGAACGCCGACGCCCAGGTCCGCCAGGACCTGCGGATCGCCGCGCTGGAGGAAGAGTCCGACGGCGCGATCGTGATCGAGGGCGTGGCCCGCTCCCTGGCGGCGAAGAAGCGGACGCTGGCCATCGCCGCCCGCGCGGGCGCCCACGCCATCGCCGACCGCATCCGCATCGATCCCGGCGTCGCCGCGACCGACGCCGAGATCCGCCAGGCCCTCGCCGAGCGCTTCGCCGCCGAACCGGCTTTCGCGGACCTCGCCGTGTTCGAGGATCTGGACCCCAGCCCCCTCGCCGAGCGTCTCCTGCCGGTCGCCTCGCCGGCCGCCCCGGCCGGGCGCATCGAGATCGAGGTCCGCGACGGCGTCGTCACCCTCTCCGGCCAGACGCCCACCCTGGTGCGCAAGCGTCTGGCGGGAACCATGGCCTGGTGGACCGTCGGCGTGCGCGACGTGATCAACGGCCTCGGCGTCGAACCGCCCGAGGACGACAGCGCCGACCAGCTGGAGGAGGCGGTGCGCACGGCGCTCGAGCGCGACCCGTTCCTCGACGACCGGCAGATCCGGGTTGGCGTGCGCGACGGCGTCGTCCGGCTCACCGGCCTCCTGCGCACCGACGACGCGCGCCGTCTGGCCGAACGCGACGCCTGGAGCGTGCTCGGCGTCGAGGACGTGATCGATGAGATCGACGTCGTCGCCTGAAGCGGGCGCGCCCGCCCCTGTCTGGGAGACCTTCGCGCACGGCTCGGACGTCGGCGTGCGCGGCCGCGGCGCCACCGCGGCCGAGGCCTTCGCCAACGCGGCCCTGGCGATGACGGCGGTGATCGCCGATCCGGCCAGCGTGCGCCCCACCCGGCCGGTCCACGTCCGCTGCGCCGGCACGGACCTCGACATCCTGCTGCTGGACTGGCTGAACGCCCTGGTCACGCGCATGGCCATCGAGGGGATGCTGTTCCGCCGCTTCGACGTCGAACTGAAGCCCGGGCGGCTGGAGGCGACGGCGTGGGGCGAGGCCGTCGATCGCGCGCGCCATGCGCCAGCGGTCGAGGTGAAGGGCGCGACCCTGACGGAACTGAAGGTGACCCGCGAGGACGGCGCCTGGCTTGCCCAGTGCGTCGTCGACGTGTGACGCGATGGACCTCGGCCCCCTCACCCGCGTGGACGACTGGCGCTGGCGCGTGGAGCCGGTCGCCGGCATGCGCGTCCCGGCGGTGCTCTACGCGGACGAAGCGCTGCTGGCGGAGATGGACGACAAGGTGTTCGACCAGATCACCAACGTCGCGCGGCTGCCGGGCATCGTCGGCGCCGCCTACGCCATGCCGGACGCGCACTGGGGCTACGGCTTTCCGATCGGCGGGGTGGCGGCCTTCGACCCCGAGGCGGACGGGGTCGTCAGCGTCGGCGGGGTCGGCTTCGACATCTCGTGCGGCGTGCGCCTCCTGGCCTCCAACCTGACCCGCCGCGACGTCGAGGGGCGCCAGCGCGAGCTGGCCGAGCTGCTGTTCGCGCGCATCCCCGCCGGCGTCGGCTCGACCGGCGACTTCGCCCTCGCCGGAGCCGACATGGACGCCATGCTCGCCGGCGGCGCGCTGTGGGCCGTCGAGCAGGGCTGGGGCGACCTCGCCGACCTCGCCCGCATCGAGGACGGCGGCTGCGTCGACGGCGCGCGCCCCGAGCTCGTCTCCGACGACGCCAAGCGGCGCCAGCGCAAGGAGACCGGCACCCTCGGCTCGGGCAACCACTACCTGGAGGTCCAGTACGTCGACCGGATCTTCGAACCGCGGATCGCCGCCGGGTTCGGCCTGGAGCACGGCCAGGCGGTGATCAGCATTCACTGCGGCTCGCGCGGACTCGGCCACCAGATCGGCACCGACTTCCTGCGCGCCATGGCGGTGGACGCCCCGCGGCGCGGCTTCAGGCCGCCGGACCGCGAGCTCGCCTGCGCGCCGCTCGCGTCCCACCTCGGCCAGGCCTATCTGGGCGCCCTGCGCGCGGCCACGAACTGCGCCCTGGCCAACCGCCAGGTGCTGACGGACCTGACCCGGCGCGCGCTCGCCGAGATCTTCCCCGAGGCGCGCCTCGACGTGGTGTTCGACGTCTCGCACAACACCTGCAAGGAGGAGACGCACGACGTGGAGGGCCGGCCGCGGCGCCTGTTCGTGCACCGCAAGGGCGCCACCCGCGCCCTCGGTCCCGGCGATCCCGCCCTGCCCGAGGCGCTGCGGCCCTTCGGCCAGCCGGTGCTGGTCGGCGGCAGCATGGGGGTCGGCTCCTATGTGCTGGCGGGCCTGCCGACCTCGGAGGCGGCGAGCTTCGGCTCGGCGTGCCATGGCGCCGGCCGGGCCATGAGCCGGCGCGCCGCGCTCGACCAATACAGCGGCCGCCAGGTGCAGGACGAACTGGCCATGCGTGGCGTGCTGGTTCGCAGCCCGTCGACGCGCGGCATCGCCGAGGAGGCCCCGGGCGCCTACAAGGACCTGCACCGCGTGGCCGAGGTGAGCGAACACGCCGGCCTCGCCGCGCGCGTGGCGCACCTGAAGCCGCTCATCACCATCAAGGGCTGACGACGTGGGCCTGCGCATCCTTCTGGGCGGCGACGTGATGCTCGGGCGGGGCGTCGACCAGATCCTGGCTCATCCGAGCCCGGACGCGATCCACGAGGCGGGCCTCGCCCTCGCCAGCGACTACGTGCGCCTGGCCGAAAGGGCCCACGGGCCGATCCCGCGCCGGGCCGGCGCCGACTACGTCTGGGGCGATGCGCTCCGCGCGTGGGCCGCGCAGTCCCCCGACGTGCGGATCGTCAACCTGGAGACCGCGGTCACCCGCAGCGAGGCCTACGAGCGCAAGGGCATCAACTACCGCATGAGCCCCGACCACGTCGGCTGCCTGACCGCGGCGAGGATCGACGCCTGCGCCCTCGCCAACAACCATGTGCTCGACTGGGGCCGGCCGGGCCTCGAGGAGACGCTGCGGACCCTGGAGGGCGCCGGCGTGGCGACCGCCGGGGCCGGCCGCGACGAGGCGGAGGCGCTTGAGCCCGCGGTGGTGGACCGGGGCGGCAAGGGACGCGTGCTGCTGCTGGCCTGCGCCACCGGCGACAGCGGCGTGCCCTCGGCCTGGGCCGCCCGGCAGGGCCGTCCCGGCGTTGCGCGGATCGACCTCGGCCTCGCCTCCGCCGAGCGCATCGGGCGAAGCCTGGACGCGGTCCGCCGGCCGGGCGACGCCGCGGTCGTCTCGATCCACTGGGGCGGCAACTGGGGCTACGACGTGCCCAAGTCGCACCGCGCCTTCGCCCACGCCCTGATCGACCACGCCGGGGTCTCGGTGGTGTTCGGCCACTCGGCGCACCATGCCATGGCCGCCGAGATGCATCGCGGCCGCCTGGCGCTCTACGGCTGCGGCGACCTGATCAACGACTACGAGGGCATCGGCGGGCTGGAAGCGTTCCGGCCCGAGCTCGTGGCGTCGTACCTGGTCGAGACGGCGCGGGACGGTTCGGTGGCGCGCTTCGAGGTCACGCCCCATCGTCTCGAGCGCATGCGGCTGGCCTCGCCTTCGGCCGAGGACCGGGCCTGGCTGCTCCAGCGCCTGGCGCGCGAATACCAGCCGTTCGGCCTGGCGCTGGAGGAGCGCGGCGCCGGGCCGTGGCCGGTGCGGCCGAACGGCGGCGGCCGGTAGCGCGGCCATGCGCAACGCCGACGTCGCCGCCGTCTTCAACCACCTCGCCGACCTCCTGGAGATCGAGGAGGCCAACCGCTTCCGCGTGCGCGCCTACCGCCGCGCCGCCGCCACGCTCGAAGAGCTGCCGGAGAGCGTCGAGACCCTGGTGCGCCAGGGCCGCGACCTCACCGAGCTGCCGGGCGTCGGCGAGGATCTGGCCGGCAAGATCCGGGAGATCGTCGAGACCGGCCGCTGCCGGATGCTGGACGAGGTCGAGGCGCGCACGCCCTCGAGTCTCGCGGCGCTGACATCCATCCCCGGCCTCGGCCCCAAGCGCGTCCAGACCCTGTTCCGCACCCTGGGCGTGCGCACCCTCGAACAGCTGGCTGCGGCGGCGAAGGCCGGACGCCTGCGCGACCTGCCCCGCTTCGGCGCCACGCTCGAGGCGAAGGTGGCCGAGGCCCTGGCCCGCAAGGCCGCCGAACCGGGCCGGATCAGGCTCGCCACGGCGGAGGACTTCGCGAAGGGGCTTCTCGCCCACATGCGCGGCGCTCCAGGGCTGGCGGACATCGCCGTCGCGGGCAGCTTCCGGCGCCGCAAGGAGACGGTCGGAGACCTCGACCTCCTGGTCTCGACCACCGATCCGCAGGCGGCCATCGACCGCTTCACCGGCTACGACGAGGCGGAGAAGGTCACCGCCAAGGGGCCGACACGGGCCCAGATCGTGCTGAGGTCGGGCCTGCAGGTGGACCTGAGGGCCGTGGAGCCGCAGAGCTGGGGCGCGGCCCTGCACTACTTCACCGGCTCGAAGGGCCACAACATCGCCATCCGCCAGCGCGGCCAGGCGCGGGGCCTGAAGATCAACGAATACGGCGTGTTCCGCGGCGAGGCGCGCATCGGCGGGCGCACCGAGGCCGAGGTGTTCGCCGCGGTGGGCCTGCCCTTCATCCCGCCCGAGCTGCGCGAGGACCTGGGCGAGATCGACGCGGCCGAGCGCGGACGCCTGCCGAAGCTGATCGAGCGCGCCGACCTCCGCGGCGACCTGCACGTCCACACCCGCGCCTCCGACGGCAAGAACACCCTCGCCGAGATGGCGAAGGCCGCCCAGGACCTCGGCTACGAGTACCTGGCCATCACCGACCACTCGCGACACGCCACCATCGCCCACGGCCTCGATCCGAAGCGCCTTTCGGCTCAGATCGACGAGGTGCGCCGCTGGAACGACGCGCACGACGGCCTGCGCCTGCTGGCGTCGTGCGAGGTCGACATCCTGGCGGACGGGAGCCTGGACCTGCCGGACAGCCTCCTGAAGCGCCTCGACCTGGTCGTCGGGGCCGTCCACTTCCGTTTCGACCTCGATGCGCGGGCGCAGACCGAGCGGATCCTGAAGGCCATGGACAACCCGCTGTTCTCGGTCCTGGCGCACCCGACAGGGCGCCTGATCGGCGAGCGGCCTGCGTACGACCTGGACCTCGACCGGGTGCTGGAAGGCGCGCGCGACCGCGGCTGCGCCGTGGAGCTCAACGCCCACCCCAGCCGCCTCGACCTCGACGACGTCCATTGCCGGGCGGCCAAGGCGCTGGGCCTGAAGGTGGTCATCGCCACCGACGCCCACTCGACGCTGGGGCTCGGTGCGATAGGCTATGGCGTCGACCAGGCCCGCCGCGGCTGGCTGGAAGCCAAGGACGTCCTCAACACCCGGCCGCTGGCGAACCTGAAGCGTCTGCTCGCCCGCTGAAACAAGCGGCGATTGAGGAGGATCAACCCGCGCCGCGTACGGGGCGCGTACTGATCGGGTTCAACAGTCCAGAGGAGCTGCGGCCATGGCCGAACCATCTGTCAGCGCGCCGGCCCTGTCGGCGGACGAGGTGCGCCACCTGATCGGGGACGCGCAGGACTGGAAGGTCGCCGCCATCGCCTCGACCGGCGCCACCGCAGCGGACATCGAGGCCGCGGCGGCCTGGCTCGAAGGCCAGGACGACATCATGGGCGAGGCGCGCCACCCGCTGACCGGGCCGGCCGCGGCCGTCTACGACATCCTCGTGCGGGCCGGCGACTTCCCGGGCTTCGGGGACGAGGCCCCGCCGGCTTGACCGCGCCCCCGCCGGACGGTCCCGGGGCCGAAATCTCGCGGCACGTCTGGGACTCCAAGTACCGCTTCGGCCGCGAGCCGGACGCTGAGGCCACGTGGCGGCGCCTGGCCAGGGCCCTGGCGGCGGCCGAACCGCACGGCCGGGCCGGCTGGGAGGCGCTCTTCCTGGAGGTCCTGGAGGGCTTCGCCTTCATGCCGGGCGGCCGCATCCAGGCCGGCGCCGGAACGGACCGGGCCGTCACCCTGTTCAACTGCTTCGTCATGGGGCCCGTCGAGGACTCCATCGACGGCATCTTCCAGGCCCTGCGCGAGAGCGCGGTGACCCTGCAGCAGGGGGGTGGCGTGGGCCTCGACTTCTCGACCCTGCGCCCGTTCGGCGCCCCGGCCAGGGCGTCCGGCGCCGTCGCCTCCGGCCCGGTCTCGTTCATGGAGGTCTGGGACGCCATGTGCGCCACCCTGCTCGCCACCGGCGCGCGGCGCGGGGCGATGATGGCGACGCTGCGCTGCGACCACCCTGACATCGAGCGCTTCATCGACGCCAAGCGCGCCGGCGGGCGGCTGACCCACTTCAACCTGTCGGTCCTGGTCACCGACGCCTTCGTCGAGGCCGTGCGCGCGGACGAGGACTGGGCGCTGGTGTTCCCGGCGGCGGCCGGGGAGGCCGGCGAGACCGTGCGGCGCGCCTTCCCGGGCGCCGAGGGCGAAAGGCCCTGCCGCGTCTGGGCCCGCGTGCGGGCGCGCGAGCTCTGGCGGCGGATGCACGAGGCGGCGTTCGCCTGCGCCGAGCCGGGCGTGCTCTTCATCGACCGCATCAACCGGCTCGATCCCCTCGCCTACGCCGAACGCATCGTGGCGACCAACCCGTGCGGCGAGACGCCCCTGCCCTACTACGGCGCCTGCGACCTGGGCTCGCTGAACCTCACGCGCTTCGTCGTGGCGCCGTTCTCGGACAAGGCCCGCCTCGACCTGGCCGCGCTCGGCGAGGCGGCCCGCGTCGCGGTGCGGATGCTGGACAACGTCATCGACGTCTCGCGCTATCCGCTGCCGCAGCAGCGGCAGGCGGCGCGCGCCAGCCGGCGCATCGGCCTTGGCGTGACCGGGCTTGCCGACGCCCTGGTCATGCTCGGCCTGCGCTACGACACCGAGGCGGCGCGCGTCGCCGCCGCGGAGGCCATGCGGACGATCCGCGACGAGGCCTACCGCGCCTCGGCCGGCCTCGCGCGCGAGAAAGGCCCCTTCCCGCTGTTCGACGCGGCCGCCCATCTGGCGGGCCCCTTCGTCGCCGGCCTGCCGGACGACATCCGCGCCGCGATCGCCGCGCACGGGCTGCGCAACAGCCACCTGCTGGCCATCGCCCCGGCCGGCACCATCAGCCTGCTGGCGGGGAACATCTCCAGCGGCCTGGAGCCGATCTTCGCCGCGGACTACGACCGCGACGTCCTGGCCGCCGACGGCGCGCCGCGACGCTTCCGCCTGACCGACCGCGCCCTCGCCCTCTGGCGCGGCGCCGGCCGCCCCGGGTCGCCGCCGGCCTTCGTCACCGCGGACGACGTCTCGCCGGAGGCCCAGCTCGCCATGCAGGCCGCCCTGCAGCCCTTCGTCGACAACGCCATCTCCAAGACGGTGACCGTGCCCGCGACGATGCCGTTCGACCGCTTCGCCGGCCTTTTCGATGCGGCCTACGATCTGGGCCTGAAGGGCTGCTCGGTGTTCCGCCCCAACGCAGTCACGGGCGAAGTGCTTCGCCGCGCGACTACCGCCTGCTGCACGCCCGAGCGGGAGGCGGACTGACGCTCAGGCCTCGTCGGCCGAAACGTCCTGGATGACGAGGCGGTTGTCGACCGAGCGTACGCCCGGGACCGACCAGGCGAGGCGTTCGGCCAGGTCGGCGTCGAACCAGCTCCGCGCTGATCCCGTCAGGACGACGTCGGCGCCGTCGGCCGCGACCCTCACGCCGCCGGCGTCAAGGGCGTTGCGCGCCAGGGCCTCCTCGATCCGGCCCTTGAGGTCGGCCGGGCCATGGCGGAAGGCGAGCGTCAGGTCGTTGCGCACGTCGAGCACGCCCATCAGTCGGCGCACCTCCTGCTCGGCGATGCGCCGCTGGTAGTCCCACTCGACCTCGCCGGTCAGGGTGACGACGCCGCGGTCCACCTCGGCGACGATGCCCTCGCGCGGCAGGGCGCTGGACCAGGCCAGGACCTTCACCACCCGCCCGGCCAGTTCCTCGTCCGAGGCGGCGTCCTGAGGGATCAGAACCACCAGTTCCTGCACCACCGCCCGGACGCCCTTCACCCTGGCTGCGGCCTCCTTGGCGGCGACCTTCTGCGGCAGGGTGGGCACCTGGCCGCTCAGCGTCACGACGCCGTCGTGCGCGGCGACCGCGATCCTGGCCGGATCGACCGCGGGGTCGAACGCCAGCTCCTCCAGGACGAGGGCGCGCAGGGCGGCGTCGGAGGGCATCATGGCGCGAGGATCTCCTTGAAAACCTGGCCCAGCCTCTCCCGGCGGGCGCGTCCATGCCTTGCGCTGGGTCAAGGCGTCGGGCCCCATGGCGCTCGACAAGGAGCAACGTGGCCCTGCCTTCCCGCCCGATCGCGATGACCGCTGGACCAGCCGAGACCGTGGCCTTCCTGTCGCGGCCGGACGCCTACCCCCCGCCCGCGGCGACGGTGACGCGCCGCGAGACGCACATGTCCTGGGTCTTCTTCGTCGACGGCGCCGTCTACAAGCTGAAGAAGCCGGTCCGCTTCCCCTATCTCGACTTCTCCACGCTGCTGCGGCGCGAGCGCGCCTGCCGGGCGGAGGCCAGCCTGAACACGGCGCTCGCGCCCGGCGTCTACGGCGGGGTGGTGGCCGTCACGGCCGGGCCCGACGGCGCCCTGCGGCTGGGCGGCGCGGGCGAGGTCGTCGACTGGCTGGTGCGGATGCGGCGGCTGGACGAGCGTCAGATGCTCGACGCCCGCCTGCCGAGCTCGCCGCCGTCGCGCGGCGAGGTCGCGGCGCTGGCCGACACCCTGGCGCGCTTCTACCGCCGCACGCGGCGGCGCCCTCGCGATCCGCGCCGCGAACGCCAGGCCTGGCGCGAGGCGCTGGACGAGGACCTGGCGGTGCTGCTGCGGCCGGAGCTCGGCCTGCCCGCTGGCCTGGTCCGCGCCATCGACCGCGCCATGCGGCGCTTCCTGCGCCAGTCGGACGGCGACCTGGGCGAGCGCATCCGCCGCCGGCGGATCGTCGACGCCCACGGCGACCTCCGGCCCGAGCACATCTGGCTGGGCGGCCGGGTGAAGATCATCGACCGGCTGGAGTTCAACGCGGCCCTGCGCGCGCTCGATCCCGTCGACGAGCTGGCCTTCCTCGATCTCGAGTGCGAGCG
>DASZQQ010000151.1:0-9286 GCA_035549595.1 Caulobacteraceae bacterium | reverse complement strand
GTCGACGCCACGCACGCGCCGGGCATGGGGACACGAACCCTTCGGTTTCATGTCCCCAGGGCGATCAGGCGGCGAGGCGGCGCCAGACCTGGCGGTCGGCTTCGAGGTTGTTGAGGGCGCCCGACTGCTGGCGGCGCCAGAGTTCGGCCATCTGCGCGTCGGGGATCGTGGTCAGGCGCACGCTGACCTGCTCGGGCGCGCAATGGAAGGCCGGGGCCACGAACAGGCCGGCGTTGATCTTCGGGTCCTTGGCCACGATCATCGCCGCCAGGCGCGCGGCGCGCTCGGGCGCCTCGACCTGCAGCAGCGGGATCTCGGCGTAGAGCTCGGCCCCGAGTTCGCAGATGAAGTCCAGGCTGAGCCGACGGTAGCGCCAGGCGGTCGCCTTCTGCGAAGGCATGACCTTGTCGAGGTTCAGCACCACGTCGTTCATCAGGAAAAGCATCAGCGCCGCAGGTCCGTTCTGGCCATCTGGAGACGGCGCGACCTTAATCCCCTGCGCTTTCGATGCGGTTTAGGAAGGCGGTTAACGAGTCTCGACCGGCTCGGTCAGGAAGTGGCGGCCTTGGGCGTCCTCGATCTCGACCACCCAGATGTCCGGATCGATGCGCGCCTGGCGGGCGACGTAGGCGTCGAGCTCGGCCTCGTCGGTGCTCTGGAGCGGCTGCATCCACACCCGCTCGCCGTCGCCGCGGGTGGCTTCGGCGTAGAGGCGGGCCTCGCCGGCGCGGCGGTCGACGACCTTGACCAGCACGGCCCCGGCGCGCGCGTCGCCCTTGCGCAGGATCATGGCGAAGGCCCCGGCCAGCTCGGCCCGGCGGATCAGGGCGTAGACCCAGATGTCGGACGACAGCTGCATCAGTGGGCAAGTCCCTGGCGGGTCTCGACGGCCCGCCCCAGGATCGCCTCGACGGTCTCGTCGACGCTGAGGGACGTGGTGTCGAGCCACAGCCCCAGCTTCGGCGTCTCGGCGCGGACCATCGCGTCGAAGGCCTCGGGCGTCCAGCCGCGGTAGCCGGTCTTCGGCCGGCCCGCCTCGCGCTCGCCGAGCGCCCGGGCGGACGGGCAGAGGACGACGATCCCCGGCCTCCACGGCGCCAGGCGCCGTGCAATGCGCTCCAGAACGTCGGTCAGGATGTCCTGCCAGATCACGGTGAAGCCGGCCGCGGCGTAGCCCTCGGCGGCCGCGGCGGCGAGGTCGTAGCGCAGGTCCAGCTGGCCGCGCCATTCGGCCTCGTTCCCCGGCGCGGGATCGACGCGGCCCGAGACGATCATCTTGCGGAAGACGTCGCCGCGCAGGTGCACGGCCATCGGCAGGCGCTCGGCCAGGGCCTGGGCCACGGTCGACTTGCCGGCGGCCATGGCGCCGGTGACGATCAGGATCTGCGGCAGGGCGCCGGTTTCGGCCATGGCCCTCGATAACCCGTCGGCAACGCCAAGTCGTTAGGCTTAACGGCCATGAAGAAGGCAAGCTGGCGCGCCGCGGTGGCCCTGGTCCTGGCGACGCCCGGCGCCGTGGCTGCGGCGACGGCGACGGACCTCTACTACGAGCGCTCGGTGATGGTCGCCGCCAACGCCCGCTGCGGCCTGTTCGCCCCGGCGGTGGGCCAGGCGCTGGCCGCCGGCCAGGCGCAGGCGCGGGGCGCGGCCCTGAGGTCCGGCTGGGCCGAGCGCGACCTGGACGCCGTCCAGGCCCGGGCCGCGGCCAAGGCCGGCTCGGTGGCTTGCGCCTCGCCGGACATCGCGCTCGCCGCCGGCCGCGTGCGCCAGGGCTACGCCGCCTACGCCCGGATCAGCCGCATGACCTATCCCGGCGACTGGGCCGGCTGGCAGGCCGACCGCACGCCGTCCTACGCCCAGGCCACATGGCGGCTGCGCCAGGACGTCCGCTTCGGCTGGGACCGGATGGCGTTCGGCCTCGTCGGCCGCGGGCCGGTGAAGTCGCTGCTGGCCGTGGCGGCCTTCGCCGACGGGGCCCAGCCCTACGCCGCCCGCCTGGTTCTGCGCGATGTGGCTCTGACCACGGGTCCGTTCCTCGACCGGCGCCTGGCCGGCGCGGGCGGACGCATCCCGCTGGCGGGCCGCCTGCCGCCGCGCGCCAGCGACCAGGCGTTCATGGCCGAGGCGCGCAGCCCGGCCGGCGACGACCTGAAGCCCGCGGGCGCGGGGGCCGCCCTGGCGTTCCGCTTCCCGGCGGCAGCGTCCGACGCCCTGGCCCGCCTGGACCCGCGCGAGGCGGTGGCTGTGGAGTTCAGCTTCTCCGGACGCAGCGGCGACACCGTGCGCACGGCCTGGGTCGAAGTGGGCGACTTCGCCGCCGGCCGCGCCTTCGTCGGGCCGTAGTCGCTCGGGACTAGCCTTCGGGGGGCGTTGGAGCGGCGGGGCCGACTTCGACCACGAAGGACACGAAGGGACACGAAGGAACACGAAGGGGCTGACGCTAAGAGGGGCTACCCATCACCGCCATGGAGGCCATGTCGCGCGCGAGCGCGCCAATCTTCAAGGACAGCTCGCCGGCTGGCGCGTGAAGCGCAGACCTCTTGGTGTCCCTTCGTGTCCTTCGTGTCCTTCGTGGTCCAATCGGAGGTCCGATTGGCTGCAGCCAATGCCGGCTATCGCTGCGGCTTGAACGCCACGACGTTGCCGCCGATGGCGGCGGCCTGGGCTGGCGGGGGAGGGGCTTCGGCGTCGGCCGCCAGCATCACCGGCATGCGCACCGTCACGGCCGTGCCTTCGCCCAGCGCGCTCTCCAGGGCCATCGAGCCGCCGTGCAGCTCGGCGAAGGCGCGCACGAGCGAGAGGCCAAGGCCCGTGCCCATCGCCCGCTGGGCGTTGGGGCCGGCCTGCTCGTAGGGCCTGCCCAGGCGCTCCAGGTCCGCCGGGGCGATGCCGACGCCGGTGTCGGCGACGATCAGCTCCAGCATCGGCCCGTCGGCGCGCGCGGTCACCGTCACCTGGCCGCCGGGCGGGGTGAACTTCAGGGCGTTGGCGACCAGGTTCAGGACGATCTGCTTGATCGCCCTGCGGTCGGCGTCGACCTCCAGCGGCTGCGGCGGCAGGACTCCGCGCAGGTGGATGCGGGCCTGGTCGGCCTGGACCCGGGTCAGCCGCAGCGAAGCCGAGACCGCGTCGCGCGCGTCGAACTCCTCGCGCGCCAGCTCGTAGCGCTGGGCCTCGATCTTGGACATGTCGAGCACGTCGTTGATCAGGTCCAGCAGGTGGCCGCCGGACTCGTGGATCAGGCCGGCGTACTCGGCGTACTTGTCGCTCAAGGGGCCGAACATGCGGCTGCGCATGATGTCGGAGAAGCCGATGATGGCGTTCAGCGGCGTGCGCAGCTCGTGGCTCATGTTGGCCAGGAACCGCGACTTGCCGGCGTTCAGCGCCTCGGCGTCGGCGGCGGCCTGCTCCAGGGCCGCCTCGCGCGCCCGCTCCAGGGTCGCATCGCGCATGACGATGGCGACGCCATCGTCGTGGGCGGCCAGGGTGGCGACGATCCAGCGGTCGGCCGCGCCGGCCGGAGCGAAGGCCAGGCTCGCGCGGCCCTCGCGCCGGGCGTTCTCGAACGCGGCCTTCAGGCGGGCCGGCTCGGCGGCGAAGGCGCTGACGCCGCGCTCCAGCACGTCGAGGGAAGCGACGTCGATGCAGTCGGGCGCGGCGCCGAAGTGGTCGCGCAGCCGGCCGGCGGCGTCGGCGAAGAGGACCAGGTACGGCTGGTCGCCCATGAAGGAGGCCAGGCGGCGCCGGTCGCCGGCCTGGGCCAGCCGGTCGCGCCGTTGCAGGATCAGGAAGGCCGCGCTGAGCGCCAGGCCGGCCGCGGCCAGGGCGCTGAACGCCAGCCACGGCTGGGGTGCGACAGGAGTCGCCAGGCCGCCGGCCTGCGCCAGGCCCGCCGCGGTGGCGGTGGCCGCGATCAGCGCCGCCGCGGCGGCCAGCCGGCGTCCGCCGCCCAGGATCACCGCCGCCGGGGCCGGCATCATCACCAGCACGGCCAGCGGACCGGCGAGGCCCCCCATCAGGATCACGGCCGCGCTCATCGCGGCGGCCCACACGATCAGGAGCGGGGCGTCGAGCCGGCGTCCGAGCCAGGGGGCGAGCAGGCCCAGCGCCCCGGGGACCGCGGCCACGCCGAGCGCCAGGTTCGCCGGCGCTCCGTCCGCGGGCGGGGGCCACAGGACCGCTCCGGCCGCCGCCGCGACCAGCCACGCGGCATGCCACGCGCCGGCGTAGGGCCGGGCGGCGGCGGTGCGTTTGGCGGGCGAAGTCGGCTCGCTGGTCACGTCGACGGATGATTCCCTCAAGCTTGCGGCCGAAACTAGACCTCCGCCCGGCCCTCGGCGAGCCGGCTCGCCCGTCAGGCGACAACGCCGCCGTGGATCGGCTGTGGAGAAGCAACGGAATCGTAAGCGCGGCTACCTAGGTTGGGTAGGAAGGAAATCCAAGCGAGCCTCGCCCCTATGGCGCAACCGGCCCACGCCGTCCCTGCATCGCCGTTCGAAGACGCCGCCGCGACGCCCGCGGGCGCCCGTCGCCCCGGACAGATGGACGACCAGAAGCGCTCCTTCCTGCGCATGGTCAGCCACGAGCTGCGCACGCCGCTGAACTCGATCATCGGCTTCTCCGAGATCATCGCGCGCGAACTGTACGGCCCGGCCGGGGCGCCGCAGTACAGGGAATACGCCGAGCACGTGCGCCAGTCGGGGCAGAAGCTGCTCCGCCTGGTGAACCAGGTGCTGGAGATCGCCCGCCTCGAGGGCCACGCCACCGACCTGCATCCGATCGCCGAGCCCCTGGACCACGCCGCCGACGACGCCGTCGACACCCTTCGCGACGAGATCGCCGCGCGCCGTGTGCGCGTCGCGATCGAGGCGCAGGGCGCGCTTCCCACCGTGTTCGCCGACCCGCGCGGCCTGCGCACGATCCTGGTCAATCTGCTGCAGAACGCGATCGCCTTCTCGCCGGAGGGCGGCGAGGTGCGGCTTCGCGCCACCGCCTGGTCGGGGCGGGTGATCATCGCCATCGAGGACGACGGCGAGGGCGTCGACGAGGCGGAGATCCCGCGCCTGCTGCGTCCGTTCGAGCAGGGCGAGAGCGCCCTGACGCGCTCCACCCAGGGCGCGGGCCTGGGCCTGCCGATCGTCAGCCTGCTGTGCGCGGCGATGAACGGGGGCTTGCGGCTCTCCAGTCCGCCCGGCCAGGGCATGACCGCCCTCGTCATGCTGCCTGCGGTCGCGGTTGCCAGTCCGCCCGCCTGACCCTACATGCCGCGGGCCCATGGCGACCGCGGACCCCACCATGCCCCAGCCCATCACCTCCGTCCTCGAGGACCTGGAGGCGGAGTTCGAGCTGCTCGGCGACTGGGAGGAGCGCTACCGGCACGTCATCGACCTCGGCCGCGAGCTGGCGCCGCTGGCCGCCGACGAGCGCAGCGAGGCCAACAAGGTGCGAGGCTGCGCCAGCCAGGTGTGGCTGGTCACCGAACGGGCGCCGGACGGAACGCTGACCTTCCGCGGCGATTCCGACGCCCACATCGTGCGCGGCCTGATCGCCATCCTGCTGCGGCTCTATTCGGGCCACGCCCCGGCCGAAATCCTGGCCTTCGACGCCAAGGCGGCTTTCGCCAGGCTGGGTCTCACCGGCGCGCTCTCGGCGCAACGGTCGAACGGCCTCTTCTCGATGGTCGAGCGCATCCGCCGCGACGCGGCGGCGTGATCTCTAGATTTACCGCGAAGGACGCGAAGGGCGCGAAGACGCCCGGTCCACCAACGCCCCAGCCAATCTAGCGACGCTTCGCGTCCTTCGCGCCCTTCGCGGTTCAAAAGGGGGCGATTGCGGTGATCTTGGCGTGCTTGGCGTTTGAGGGGGAAAGCCGCGGGGCCCCCGGAAAGGGACCATGTCCCCGCGCGTCAGGCGGCGCGGATGCCGCTCTGGTAGTCGGCCGAGAGGCCGATGAGGGCGTCGTAGCCCAGGATCATGTCGACGTCCTTGCCGTTCGAGGCGAGCGGCAGGCGTAGCCACAGGATGGTCATGTGCGCGGCGCCGCGCCAGGCGAGACTGTGCTGCCCGACGCCCGGCCGGCCGCTCTCGACGACCTTGTCGAGCTCCTTCTTCCAGTACTCGGCCGAGGCGGAATTGTAGATGTCTTTCAGGCGCTTGCCGGTGATCTCGCCACCGTAGACGCCATAGAGGCCGGTGCCGGCCAGGCGCAGGCGGTAGTCGCGCGGCTCGCGCTCGACGTCGATCAGGCTGACCGTCGGCAGCAGCCGCTTGAAGCCGTCCGGGCTGATGTCGGCGCGCCGCGGCAGATTGCCGGCGCGCCGCAGGCCCGACCAGTAGGCGAACAATTCCTCATGCGCCCGCAAAGCGGTCGCAGGAGCCCCCAGTTGCACGCTCATCTTCGGATTCCTTAACAACCCCTTGGAATCGCTTCGATTCACTATCGCTTAACAGACGAATCGGGGGCAAGCGGAAATCGCGTGTCGGGCGATATTTCTGCAAGAGTCAAGCAAGGCGCCACGGGGCGCCTTCCCGCGTTGATCTCTAGGGATCGACTCGTTTCGCGGCGACATACTGTCGGTAGCGCCGACGCAACCGCGCGACCCACAGCGATAGCGCCATGCTGAGGCCGCCCAGGACAATCATTCCGATGGAGAGCGGCAGCGGGGCGTGCCCTGTCCGATCGTCCAGCGATGGCACGAACCGCGCCGTGATGGTCTCGATCCCGATCACCAGCAGAAGCGTCGCAGGAACCCAGCGGCCGATCCAGAGAACCAGAACCTTCATTTCGCGAAGATAGCCGCACGTTCGGCTCCGCGCCATGAGCGGGGCGAACTTCGAGCTGAGCACCGCAACTGCGGGGCGGCGAAGTCCGAAAAAGCAGTGCGCCCGCCGTCCTGAGGACGGCGGGCGCCGGAAAAGCGGATCTGGCGTTGGCGCTAGCGGCGCTTGCGCGACGCCTGGCGGCCGCCTTGGCCCAGGCCCATCTGCTTGGCGAGCTCGGAGCGCGCCTTGGCGTAGTTGGGGGCGACCATCGGATAGTCCTTCGGCAGGCCCCACTTCGCCCGGTACTCCTCCGGGCTCATGTTGTACTTGGTGCGCAGGTGGCGCTTCAGCGACTTGAACTTGCGGCCGTCTTCCAGGCAGATCAGGAATTCGGGCGTCACCGAGCGGCGCACGGGAACGGCCGGCTCCTTCGGCGCGGCCTCCACGGGTTCGGCCCCGCCGGCCACCGACGTCAGCGCCCGGTGCACGCTCTGGATCAGGGACGGCAGATCCGCGGTCGCGATCGTGTTGTTGCCCACGTAGGCCGACACGATGTCCGCAGTCATCTCGATAATTTCAGACTTGTCGTCCATGCTCTCTTCTTTCTCTGTACGCCGGACGGCCGAACGCCAAGGCGATTCAAAACTCAGTACGCGGCGTCTTATAGAAGTTGCCGGCGAACGACAAGCGCTGAAAGCAACCGCTACCGAGGCTGTGCACTATCGGCTTGAGACAACTCAATAACCTGGCCCGATTCCTCGGAGTTGCCGTCGCCTTCGACGGGATAGGTGGCTTTCGCCAGCAAGCGCCGGCGTTGAATGGCAGTGGAACCTTCGACTGCAGACTGCGCCTGGGCGGCGCGAGGAGTTGCGCCAAGGCCAGAACGGGCTCGCGCCGGGCAGAAGCGGCATACCTCGCGCCACGAAATCTGTTCGAAAGCGAACTAAGCGGGGGTCGCACGCAATAGGACGGCGAAATGCGGCGCGCAACTTTCGCGGAAGCTTTGGAAACAGTGTTCAGCCCGAGGCCGGCTCCGGTGATTCGGCCTAGCCGGGACAAGAAGGCTCGATTCTTGGAGTTTGAGCGCCTCCTGATCGCCAAACCGGTTCCCACTTTGGCGGGAAGCGCTCTAGCGGGCCAGGTCCGCGGAGAAGGCCAGCATGGCTGCGCGCTGCGGCACCGAGAACTCGTCGAGGCGGGTCATGTCCTGCGAGCGGATGGCGTGCAGCAGCGCCGGCGTCATCGCCGACGACAGCGACCAGTTCCAGTAGCGCAGGACGGTCTGGGCGCGGTCGACGGCCAGCATGTCGTAGGTGGTCAGCACGCGCTCGAGCGCCGGCGCGACCTCGCCCGCCTCCGTGGTCTCGGGCCGGCGCATCGCCCGCCACAGCGCGCGCACGGCGTTGCGGTGCAGGCCGGTGGCCTTGCACAGGATCGCCAGGGGCTCACCGCCCGGATCGGTGAGGATCTTGGCGCCCGTCATCGGCTTGAGGCCGGCGAGGTAGGCGATCTCCTCGGCGACCTTGCGCGTCAGGCCGGCCTCGGCCGCCTTGACCGCGTCCTCCAGGCTGGCGAACGGGCTCTTGGCGATGGCGGCGCGGTTGCGCTGGCGCCGTTCGATGAACTGCAGCGCCTTTCGCGCCAGCGGATCCTGCCAGTTCTCCTCGGCCGCCAGCGGGAACACGTCGGCGGCGGCCTCCTGCAGGATCTCCCGCGAAACGGCGAAGCGCTGCAGGATCACCCGGCGCACCGGCGCCTCGGCCCACCAGAACAGGACGTAGGCGTGGCTGGGCCGCAGCTCGGGACGCCGCAGCAGCATCGGGGCCAGGGTCGAGGAGTCGCGCGTCATGGCGACGATGGTCTCGACCGCGGCGTTGGAGAGGCGCGCCTGCTCGTTGCGCAGCAGGGCCTCGACCACCAGCGTCTCACCACCCTCGACGAGGGCCTCGCTGACCACCTCGCTGACGCCGCGGCGCTGGGCGATCATGCGACGGTGCGCCCCGGTGGAGGTGCGGATGCAGTCGAGGAGGTCGCTGTCGTTGAGGATCGCCTCCTCGAGCAGCGGCCTTGCGACGTCGATCTCGTCGCGCAGGAACAGGCGCACCAGGCTGTTGGGGATCTCGGTGAGGCTGGCCAGGCGCCTCGCGACGCGCTCGCGCTCATCGAACTCGGCGTCGCGCAGGATGTCGACCAGGAGGTCGGCGGTCACCGCCCGCTCGAAGGCGTTGACCCGGGTCGAGGGCAGGCTGACGACGTCGGCCAGGCGCTTCATCAGGGCGGCGCGCGCACGGTTCCTGACCGGCCGGCGCAGGGAGTCGTCGACGGGGTCGACGGGCTGCGTCAGGACGATCTCGCTCATGGGCGCCGGATGCTCGACTCGGGTTTCGAGCCGCCATCTGACCAGAGCCCCGTTAACCGGCCGTTTCCTTTTCCGCCCGGTCCCGCGGCGGGCGGCCGCAGCCGCGCTCGTTTCGGGCGCCCAGGCCGGCCGGCCTCCGCGCCCGCGGCCGAAGGCCGGATTCGA
>DASZQQ010000150.1:0-3274 GCA_035549595.1 Caulobacteraceae bacterium | reverse complement strand
AGGGCGAACATGAAGCCCCGCGCCGCGTTGGTCCAATCCGCGCCGATGGCCAGCACCGAGGCGATGTCGAAGGCGCTGACGATGCGGCCGGCCGCGCCGATCTTGATCTTGTCGCGCACGCCCGCCCCGACCAGGACGTTGTGCACGAACAGGAGGCCCTCGCGCATCGGCGTGCCGATGTGGTCTGCGAATTCGGTGGGCGCGGCGCCCGTGCCGCCTTCGGCCCCGTCGACGACGATGAAGTCGGGCAGGATGCCGGTCTCAAGCATCGCCTTGACGATGGCCATGAACTCCCACGGATGGCCGACGCACAGCTTGAAGCCGACCGGCTTGCCGCCCGAGAGGTCGCGCAGCTGCTGGATGAAGCCCATCATCTCCAGCGGCGTGGAGAAGGCGCTGTGGCGCGGCGGCGAGATGCAGTCCTGGCCCATGGGCACGCCGCGGGTCTCGGAGATCTCCCGGGTGACCTTGGCCGCGGGCAGGACGCCGCCGTGGCCGGGCTTGGCGCCCTGGCTCAGCTTGATCTCGATCATCTTGACCTGCTCGCCCACCGCCTGGGCGGCGAACTTGTCGGGATCGAAGCGGCCGTCCGACGTGCGGCAGCCGAAGTAGCCGGAGGCCACCTCCCAGACGATGTCGCCGCCGCCGGCCCGGTGATAGGGGCTGATCGAGCCCTCGCCGGTGTCGTGCGAGAAGGCGCCCATCTTGGCGCCCCTGTTGAGCGCGCTGATCGCCGCCGCCGACAGGGAGCCGAAGCTCATGGCCGAGATGTTGAAGATCGAGGCGGAATAGGGCTTGGCGCACTGAGGGCCGCCGATGGTGATGCGGAAGCTTTCCGGGTCGGAGGCCGGGATGGGGCGGGTGGAGTGGGCGATCCACTCGTAGCCCACGGCGTAGACGTCGAGCAGGGTGCCGAACGGGCGGTCGTCCTGGTCGCCCTTGGCGCGCTGGTAGACCAGGGAGCGCTGGCTGCGCGAGAAGGGCGCGGCGTCCTGGTCGGCCTCGATCAGGTACTGGCGGATCTCGGGACGGATGAACTCGACCATCCAGCGGATGTGGCCGATCACCGGGTAGTTGCGCTGGATGGTGTGGCGCGTCTGGACCAGGTCGACCACGCCGACCATGGACAGGAAGCCGAACACCCCGGCGATCACCCAGTCGCCGCCCCAGAGCGGTACGAGCAGGAGGCCGACGACGGTCAGGATCAGGCAGAGGGCGAAGGCCGTGTACCGGCTCAGCGTCGGCATCGGGAAACGGGTCTGCGTGGTCATGGACGGCTCCCTCCGCCCAAGGGCTAGCATGAGCCGCGCGATTTTGAAGCGGGGGTTTTAGCGCGGAGTCTTCTTGGCGCTATCGCCTGACGGCTGCTTGAGCGCGGATTCTGCTTGGCGCTATCGCCTTCGGCTACTTGAGCGCCTAGCGCACCGCCGCGGCGATGTTGCCGCCGTCCACCGTCAGCACGGCGGCGGTGGTCTTCTCCGCCAGGGCCAGGGAGACGAAGGCCTGGGCCACGTCGTCGGCGGTGACTTCCTGCTTCAAGAGGTTGCCGCCCATGTACTCGGCCTCGCTGAGGCCGCGCGCCTTGGAGCGGGCGGCGATCATCTCGTCGGTCATCAGGCCTGAGCGGATGCGGTCGGCGTTGACGGCGTTGGCGCGCACGCCCTCGGGCCCGTAGTCGATGGCGTACTGGCGCATCAGGGCCAGGGTGGCGGCCTTGGGCAGGCCGTAGGGACCGAAGTCCGGACCCGGATTGAGCGCCTGCTTGGAGGCGTTGAACAGGAGCACGCCGCCGGTCTTCTGTGTACGGAAGATAGCGGTGGCGGCGCGGGCGGCGCGCTGGTGGCCGAAGAAATTGACCTCGAAGCTGTCGCGCAGGACCTGGTCGGCCACCTCGCCGATGCGACCGGACGGCGCGTAGCCGGCGTTGGACACCAGGATGTCGAGCCCGCCGTAGGCCGCCACGACCGCGTCGAAGGCCGAGGCGACGGAGGCGTCGTCGGTCACGTCGCAGCCGACCGCCAGGCCCTTGACCGATTTGGCGACCGATTGAGCGGCCTCGAGGTTGCGGTCGAGCACGGCGACCTCGGCGCCCTCGGCGGCGAAGGCGCGGGCGACCGCCGCTCCGATGCCGGAGCCGCCGCCGGTCACGGCCACGATCTTGCGGCCTAAGGCCTTGTCCTTGGCCTTGCCGAGCTTGGCCTGCTCCAGCGACCAGTACTCCATCTCGAAGATGTCGAACTCGGAGATGCTCTCGAAGCGGCCGATGCCCTCGGCGTCCGAGATGACCTTGATGTTGGTCTCGTAGATGTCGGCGGCGATGGCCGCGTCCTTCTTGGAGGCGCCCGCGCCGTAGAGGCCGACGCCCGGGACCAGCACCACGCGCGGCTGCACGTCGAGCATGGTCTTCTTGGTGTGGGACTTCGCGTTGTTGCGCTCGAAATAGGCGCGGTAGCGCTCGGCGTAGGCCTTCACGGCCGCCTCGGCCTTGTCGGCGAAATCCGGACCGGGTTCGGGAAGCACCAGGGGCCAGGGCTTGATGCGGATGACGTGGTCGGGCGTGGCCGGACCCGAGTGCGCCAGGCGGTCGAGGTCGGCGCTGGCGAGGAAGGCCAGGACTTCGTCCGTGGCCCGGTGATCCAGCACCATCGGCTTTCCGAGCCGCGCCAGGGCGCCGCGGATGACCGGCGCGACCTCGGCGGCGGAGAGCTGAGGGCGCTTGACCTGGACGACGGTGCGCCGGCCCTGCGCCAGCCTGCGCTCGGCGAGGTCGGCGAACTCGACGTGGCGCTCGTAGCTGGTGCGGGCGTCCTCGCCCCAGGTGAACAGGCCGTGCTTGAGCAGGACCATGCCCTCCGCCGTCGGATCGGCGTCGAAGGTCGAGGCGGCGAGCTGGGCCAGGGCGAAGCCGGGCATGACGTAGGGGGCGATCGACAGCCTGGCGCCGAACAGATCGCGGCAGCGGGCCTCGCCGTCGGCTTGGTCGGCCAGGGCCAGGATGGCGTTGGAATGGCTGTGGTCGACGTAGCGCGGCTTCACCCAGGCGTGCAGCAGGGCCTCCACCGACGGATTGGGCGCGGCCGGGTCCATCAGGCTGGTGCGCTGGGCGGCGACCATGGCCTCGTCCGACAGGCTGTTGAGCTGGCGCAGCTCCAGCAGCGGCTCCAGGCGGCAGGCGGGCAGGCCGGGCGGCTCGATGTCGCCGAGGTCCCAGCCGGAGCCCTTGACGCACAGCACCCTGACCGGGCGGCCGAGGGCGTCGTTGACGGTGGTCTTG
>DASZQQ010000149.1:0-8856 GCA_035549595.1 Caulobacteraceae bacterium | reverse complement strand
GACCGTCTGGCCACAGCCGGTCCCGACGAAGCGGCCGGCCCGACTGGCCGACCCGCGGATCGAGGCGCGACCGAAAGGCCCGCCGACGGCCCTGTTCGTCGCCATCGGCGTCGTCATCATCCTGCTGCTGGGCGGCGTCCTGGCGATGCAGTTCCTGGGACACAAGCCGGCGCCCGCCCCCGCTGGGCCCACCATCGCCGCCACACCGCCGGCCCAGCCGACGCCAGCGCCGGCCCCCACGTCGTCGCGAGCGGCCGCCGCACCGGCGACGACCCGGATCGAGGCAGCCGCGCGCCCGGCGCCCGAGCCGCACAAGCCCAGGTCCGTCGCCGAAGCGGCGCCGCGCCCCGAGCACCACTCGAGCTCCATCGCGCCCGGCGCCGAGGCGGACGTCGCCACGCCGCGCACCTCGCACGTCCCCGACGAAGGCGACGCGGCGCCGAACTGAGCGCCCGCCTTCAGCCGGCCGTGCGCGCGAAGATCAGCTGGTCCCAGAAGCGGTCCTTCCAGAAGCCGTAGTCCTTCAGGCGGCCTTCGAGCGCGAAGCCGTGCCGCTCCAGCAGCCGGCAGGAGCGCTCGTTGCCGGGGGTGACGAGGGCTTCCAGGCGCTGCAGGCCCAGGCGCGTGAAGCCCATCTCGATCAGCGCCGGCATGATCTCGGCCATGACGCCGCGCCCCCACCAGGCGCGCTTCAGGTCATAGGCGACCTCGCCGCGGCAGGCGCGCTCGACGACGATGCTGTTGAAGCCGCACGAGCCGATGAACTGGCCGTCCTCGCGGGTGCGGATGGCGAAGCGCACGCCGTGCCCCTCGCCGCGCAGGTCCTGGGCCCACTCGATGATCGTCACCGCCTGCTCCTGGCGCTCCAGGGGGTCGATGTCCATGAACTGGGTGACGTCGGGGTCGGAGAGGTGGGCGAAGAGGTCGCCGGCGTCGGCCGGGACCAGCGGCCGCAGCAGGAACCGCGGGGTGTCGAGGCCAGCGAGTTCCGACCAGAAGATCATTCCGCGGCGAGCCTCAGGAGCGCCATCAGCCGCGAGCGCGTGGCGCCGTCGGCGCGGCCGTCGAGGCGGGTCTGGACCCAGTGGCGCTGGAAGGCGCGGACCACGGTGGTGGTCTCGGCGTCGTAGGTCCCCGACGGGGCGCAGTCGTAGCCGAGGCGGGTGAGGCCGGCCTGCAGGGCGAAGACCGCCGCGCCGGTCTCGCCCGCGCCGATCGGATCGCCGGGCGCCGGCGCGGGCGCGGCCCAGAGGCCGTGGCCGGCCTCGGCCAGGCGCTTCCACGGGAAGAGCTCGCCCGGATCCTCCTTGCGGTCGGGCGCCACATCGGAGTGGCCGAGGATGCGCGCGTCGGGGACGTCCCAGCGGCCGCGGATGGCGTCCAGCAGGGCGATCACCGCCTCGACCTGGTCGTCGGGGAAGGCGCGGTAGCCGAACTCGTGGCCGGGGTTGACGATCTCGACGCCGATCGAGACGGCGTTGATGTCGCGCTCGCCCTTCCAGAACGAGACGCCGGCGTGCCAGGCGCGGCGCTCCTCGGGCACGAGCACGAAGATGCGGCCATCCTCCTCGACCATGTAGTGGGCCGAGACCTTGGCGGCGGGATCGCGCATGCGCGCCAGGGCCGCCTCGCCGGTCGGCATGCCGGTGTAGTGCAGCACGATCATGTCCGGCGGCGCCGTGCGCGCGTCGAAGTTCGGCGACGGCGCTTCGATCAGGCTCACTGGGCGCGGCTCCGAAGCGCCAGCAGCAGCGGCGCCACGTGGTTGGGGCGAAGGGCGATGATCAGCACGCCGGCGAGCGCCACGGCGCTGCCGAGCGCCATGCGCGGGCCGAAGGCGTCGTGCGTGATCGCCACGCCGAGCGCGATGGTGCCGAGCGGCGTCATCAGGGTCAGCGGTTGCAGCAGCGTCGCCTCGTGCCTCTGGATCAGGCCATAGTAGGTCGTGTGGGCGACCACGGACACCACCAGGCTGGTGAACAGCACCCCCGCCAGGAGCAGCCAGCCGTGGTCCGCGATCACCGCCATCTGTCCCTTCTCCATGACCAGAGAGGCCGCGGCAATCGGCCAGAGGGACGAGAACCCGACCCAGGCCTGGAACTGCAGCGGCTTCACCCCCTCCATCTGCTTGAGCATCACCGCCCCGACCGAACCGGCCAGGGCCGACGCGGCCACGAAGAGGAGCCCCGCCGAGGGCCGGAAGCCGGCCGGGTCCCACATCACGACGAGGGCGCCGGCGAGGGTCAGGACGATCCCCAGCCCCCGGCGCCAGCCGATCCGCTCGCCCAGGAACACGATCGACAGCAGGGTCGTCAGCGGCGCCCCCAGCTGGCCGACGATGGCCGCGGCCGAGGGGCTGGCCGTCTGCAGGCCGATGAACAGCAGGGCGAAGGTGCCCCCGCCCATCAGCAGCCCCACCACCACCAGCCGCCAGATCGGCCCCGGCGGGGGCAGCAGCCAGCGTGCGGTGACCAGGGTCACGATCGCGAAGCGCGCGGCGGCGAAGAACAGCGGCGGCGCCCCGAGGCCCGAGATGACCAGCTTGGAGACCACATTGCTCGCCGCCCAGATCGCGCAGACGAGGATCAGGAGGGCGAGATCGCGCAAGGACATTGCAGCGCCGCTTACGGCGATCCCGTCACGGCAGGCAAGCCTTCCATAAGTTTGGACCACCAAGCACACGAAGCACACGAAGGGCCCCTGGGGGCGGCTGCGCGCAGCGCGATCCTTTCGAGGCTGGGGCGGCTGCGAGTTGGGCATTTTAACGCAGAGACCGCAGAGAAGGCGCGGAGGTCGCGGAGGCGCTCAGACCCTCTGCGCGCTCTGCGCCTTCTCTGCGGTCTCTGCGTTAAGGTACGGCCTCGCCTCCGGCGCGGCGTTTCAGATCAGGCACGGCCCCCTTCGTGTGCTTCGTGTGCTTCGTGGTCCAGAAGGGACGGCGCTAGCGCCGGCGGGTGAACTTCAGGGCGGTGCGGGTGTCGGAGAAGGCGCAGACCTTGGAGTCGACGAGGCCGGCGGCCTTGGCGGCGGCCATGACCTCGACGTCCTTCACCCGCGCCAGGCGGCCCTTGAGGGAGACGATCCACAGGGCGCCCCGGTCGGCCAGGCGCGGGATCACCTCGCCGAGGCGGGCGAGCTCATCGGCGCTGTCGGCGCCGTGGAACAGGAGGTCGAGATCGCCCTCGCCATCGGCGGCCGGCGGCGCGCGAGCCGCGAGTTCGGCGGCGAAGTCGGGGTCGTCGAGGTTCGAGATCGCCACCTTCTGCCCGGCCCTGACGCCCAGCTTGTCGAGCCGGCCCTTCGGGTTGAGGATGGCGTCGGCCCAGCTCCGGGCGGCCTTTTCGCCGAGGAAGAAGCGCGCGCCGTCCGCCAGCACCAGGTCCTCGCCCTCGGCCTTCACGCCCGTCAGGGCCGCGCCGTCGAACACCTGCCGCGCGCGGCCGCGGAAGATCAGCTTCGGCGCCTCGTACTGCAGCCGGCCCTCGTCGGCCGAGCCGTCGGCGAGGCGTGCGCGGACGTCAGCTTCCTTACCCATGGGCGGCCTCCAGCTTGGCGCAGACGGAGGCGAAGGCCGTCGTCACCTGCGGATCGGGGGCGGTGACGAGCGGCGTCGCCTGATCGCCGTGGACCAGGCGCACGGCGTGGCCGAAGCCGAGGGCGTCGAGCATCCCGGCCGGGGTCGGTCCGACCGCCTCGAGCACGCCTGGCGTCAGCTCGCGCGGCAGCAGGGGCAGCGGGAAGGCCCGTCCGTCGACCTGCAGGTCGAGGGTGGCGATGCCGGGCCTGCGCTTGAAGCCAGGCGCTGCGAAGTACACGCCGCTCGGCTTGACGCAGGCGATCATGCCGACGCGCTGCTCGGTCCCGCCCGGCGGGGTGACGCGCCACTCCAGGCCGATGCCGCCGGTCAGTTCCGGAGTCCCCTCGACCAGCAGCCAGCGGGCCGGCTGGGGCGTGGCCGAAGCCGCGGCAGCCGGCCCGGCCGCAGCGGGCGCCGGCGCTGTCGGGACAGGCGGCGGAGTCGTGTGAGGGCGCGCCGGGGCGCGCGCCGCCACGGCGAAGGCCGGCGCGGCCAGGATCAGCAGCGCCAGCGCCCTCGCCCGCATCGCCGTCAGGCCGCCTTGCCGAAGCTGAGCTGCTCGTAGCGGCGCAGGTGGTGGTCGACCGAGCCGAACTGGCTCTCGATCATGGTCGCGCGCTTGAAGTAGTGGCCGATGGCCATCTCGTCGGTCATGCCCATGCCGCCGTGCAGCTGGATGGCGTTCTGGCCGACGAACTTGCAGGCCCGGCCGATCTGCACCTTGGCGGCCGACACCGACTTGGCCGCCTCGGCCGGATCGGAGAGGCGGATGTGGGCCATGTAGGTCATGGAGACCGCCTGCTCGACGTTGATGAACATGTCGACCATGCGGTGCTGCAGCACCTGGAACTGGGCGATCGGCTGGCCGAACTGCTTGCGCTGCTTGGTGTACTCCAGCGTGCCCTCGTGCAGCTTCCTGAGGACGCCGCAGGCCTCGGCGCAGGTGGCGGCGATGGCCTCGTCGACCACGGTCTCGACCAGCGGCAGGGCGCCGCCCTCGGGCCCGATCAGGGCGTCGGCGCCGAGCGCCACATTCTCGAAGGTGACCTCGGAGGCGCGCTGGCCGTCGACGGTCGGGTAGTCGCGGGTGACGACGCCCTTGGCCGACTTCTCGACCAGGAACACCGAGACCCCGCCCTCGTCGCGCTGGCCCCCGCCGGTGCGGGCGGTGACGATCAGGTGCGTGGCCCAGGGCGCGCCGATGACCACGGCCTTGTGCCCGTTCAGCACCCAGCCGGCGCCGTCCTTGCGCGCCGTGGTCTTCAGGTCGGCGAGGTTGTAGCGGCCTTGCGGCTCGGCGTAGGCGAAGGCGATCACCGCCTCGCCGCCGATGATCCTGCCGATCAGGTCGGCCGCGCCGGCCGGCTGGCCGTGGCGCAGGAAGCCGCCGCCGATGACCACCGTGCCGAGGTAGGGCTCGACGACCAGCGCCTTGCCGAACTCCTCCATGATCACCATGGTCTCGGTGGCGCCGCCGCCCAGGCCGCCCAGCTCCTCGGCGAACGAGGCGCCCAGGATGCCGAGGTCCTCGGCGAACGCCTTCCACACCTCGGGCCGCCAGCCGGCGGCGCTCGTCACCGCGGCGCGGCGCTTTTCGAAGTCGTAGTGGTCGGCCAGATAGCTCGCGACGGTGTCGCGCAGCAGGGTCTGTTCCTCGGTGAAGCTGAAGTCCATGAGCGTATCCTGTCCCTAATTTCCGACCTCAAGGTGTCAGAGTCCCAGCACCATCTTGGCGATGATGTTGCGCTGGATCTCGTTGGAGCCGCCGTAGATCGACGTCTTGCGGGTGTTGAAGTAGTCGCCGGCGAGGCCCACCGAGTGCTCGGGGCCGACCTGGCCGAGGTTGTGCGGC
This sequence comes from Caulobacteraceae bacterium, assembly GCA_035549595.1. Classification (GTDB taxonomy): domain Bacteria; phylum Pseudomonadota; class Alphaproteobacteria; order Caulobacterales; family Caulobacteraceae; genus Acaudatibacter. The sequence goes on along the minus strand of DASZQQ010000149.1, from coordinate 3,427 downwards.
GCATCGCGCAGGTACGGGGCGCCGTAGTGGCCGGCGGCCTCCAGGGCGAGCTCGGTCAGGCGCTGCTGGATCTCGGTGCCCTTGATCTTCAGGATCGAGCTTTCCGGACCCGGGCCCTGGCCCGAGCTCTCGCCGGCGAGGGTGCGCAGCTCGGTGAACTCGAGCGCCGTCAGGTCGATCTCCAGTTCGGCGACCTTGCGGCGGAAGAAGGCGTCCCCCAGCAGCGGGCCGGAGTCGTCGGCGCGCTCGGTGGAGGCCATCTCGCGCAGGCGCTCCAGGCCGCGCTTGGAGCGGGCGACGCCGGCGATGCCCGAGCGCTCGTGCTGCAGCAGCGCCTTGGCGCAGGTCCAGCCCTGGTTCTCGTGGAAGATGCGGTTCTCGACCGGCACCTTGACGTTGTCGAGAAAGACGTCGTTGACCTCGTGCCCGCCCTCCAGGGTGATGATCGGGCGCACCGTGATGCCGGGGCTCTTCATGTCGATCAGCAGGAAGCTGATGCCGGCCTGCGGCTTGGCGGTCGGGTCGGTGCGGACCAGGAAGAAGCCCCAGTCGGCGTGCTGCGCCAGCGTGGTCCAGGTCTTCTGGCCGTTGACGATGTAGTATTCCTTGCCGTCGTCGGCGGTGATGCGCTCGGCGCGGGTCTTCAGGCTGGCCAGGTCCGAACCGGAGCCGGGCTCGGAGTAGCCCTGGCACCACCAGACGAGGCCGTCGCGGATGCCCGGCAGGAAGCGCTGCTTCTGCTCCTCGGTGCCGAAGGTGTAGATCACCGGCGCCAGCATCGAGACGCCGAAGGGCAGGATGCCCATGGTGTCGGCCTTCGCCTGCTCCTCGGACCAGATGTACTTCTGGGTCGGGGTCCAGCCCGTGCCGCCCCACTCCTTGGGCCAGGAGACGGTCGACCAGCCCTTCCTGGCCAGGATCCGGTGCCAGGAGAGGTAGTCCTCCTTGGTGAAGGCCTCCTCGCGGTTCTGCTTGGCGCGCAGCTCCGCGGGGTAGTTCTCGGCCAGGAAGGCCCGGACCTCCGCGCGGAAGGCGACGTCTTCGGGCGAGAAATCGAGGTCCATGGAGCGCTCCTTGCAGGCCGGCCGCGGCGGGCGGCGGACCTTAAGCAGCGGCCGGAGCGCTTGCCAAGATGACGCTTGCGTCAACGTAAAGAGAATCCGGACTTTCCCTCGCCGGGCCGGCGCCCCAAACGGGTAGCCGCGACGACAGTTCTAGAAGAGGCATGACCCGGATCCTCACCTACAACGTCCACCGCTGCGTCGGCGTCGACCGGCGCCTGGACGTCGCGCGGGTCGCCGCCGTGATCGCCGAGCACGAGCCCGACATCGTCGCCCTGCAGGAGGTCGACGTGTTCCGCGCCCGCACCGGCGGGGTCGACCAGGCGCACCGCATCGCCGAGCGGCTGAACATGGCGTTCCGCTTCAACGCCGCCCTGCGCGTCGAGGAGGAGCAGTACGGCGACGCCATCCTGACACGCCTGCCCGAGCACCTGGTCAAGGCCGGTCCCCTGCCCGGCTATCGGCGCATCCCGCAGCTGGAGCCGCGCGGGGCGCTGTGGGTCGAGGTGTCGATCGGGGGCAAGGCCCTGCAGGTGATCAACACCCACCTGGGCCTGGTGCCGCGCGAACAGCAGATCCAGGCCGCGCACGTCGCCGGCCACGAGTGGCTGAGCTGTCCGGATTGCGTGGCGCCGGCGATCCTGGTCGGCGACTTCAACGCGACGCCCATGTCGGTGGTGCACCGGCGCCTCTCGGGCCACCTGACGGACGCACGGCGCCTCGCCCCCGGCCCGCGCCGGGTCCCGACGTTTCCCTCCACCTTCCCGGTGCTGGCCATAGACCACGTGTTCGTCAGCGCCGGCGTCAAGGTGCGCTCGGTCCGCGCCGGCGACAGCCCCCTCGCCCGCGTCGCCTCCGACCACCTGCCCCTGATCGTCGACTTCGACCTGGCCTGAGTGGCCGCTGGGGGCTTGCCGGCAAGGCCGGGGCCGCTGGCAGGTCCAGGAATTGGAACCACGAACCACACGAACCACACGAACGGACCGTGGCCGGCCTCCGCGACCCAGCCCCGCTTTCGCAAGGGCGAGCGGCGTCAGGGAACCCGTTCGTGTGGTTCGTGTGGTTCGTGGTCGGAGAAAAGCGGCGCTACGCGCCCGTCTGGGCCGCCTGGGCTCTCACCTGGCTGTAGAGGCGCTCGCGGCGGCGCAGCGCCTGCCAGGAATCCTCGGGCCCCATCGGATCGCCGATGTGGAAGGTGGCGATCAGTTCGCCCAGCGGGCCGAGGCGGTGCCGCGCGAGCGGGCGAAGGCGCCCCGGGCCATAGCTGTCGAGCGCGCCGATCAGGCCGCCGTGCAGGGCCCTGGCGCGGGCGAAGTCGGCCGCCGGCCGGGCGACCCAGTGGCCGGCCAGGCGGTCCATCAGCCGGGTCACCGCCTCGCGGCCGGCCTCGTCGCCGGGCTCGAGGGCCAGGTCGCACTCGCTGTCGAAGCCGCCCGAGCGGTTGTTGATGTTGGCCGAGCCGATCCGCGCCAGGCGGTCGTCGACGATCATCACCTTGGCGTGGACGATGATCGCCTGCCCGCCCACCGTCGCCGGGGCGTAGGCGCGGAAGCGGCCGAACACGTCGGCCGCCTGCAGCCGCCAGATCTGCGCCGACCGGGCCCGGTCCATGGTCAGGCGGTCGAAGTAGCTGACGCTGTGCTCGGTCGAGACGAGCACGATCTGCGGTCCGTCCGACTCGGCGAGCCGCCGGGCCAGGGCCTCGGCCACGATCGGCGAAGCGAAGTACTGGTTCTCCAGATAGATGCGTTCCCTCGCCTCAGCGATCGCGCGCGCCGTCAGCGCCGCCACCTCGTGCGCACAGGGCCGCCCTCGCCAGCCCGGCGAGGTCAGGGCCGCGCCGCAGGGGACGTCGGTCAGGTCCGGCTTCAGGTCCTCGGGCCAGAGGTCTCGGTTACCCGGCCACGGCGGGGCCGCGACCGGGCGCGGATCCTCCGACAGGCGCCAGCGCTCGCGCGCGATCTCGCCAAGGCGCTGGGCGATCGATCCCTCGACCAGGGCCATGACCTCGTGCCGCGGCGGGCGGCCGAGCCCCCCGGGCAGGCGGCGGCGCGCGTCGCGATCCAGATGGGCGGGCGTGTCCCAGCGGTCGGCGGCGATGTCGGCGCTGCCGCAGAACGCCACCTGGTCGTCGACGACGATGATCTTCTGGTGGTGGCAGGCCCCGAACGGCACGGTGTCGTCGAGGCGGAACTTCACCCGCGTGCCGGCGAAGCGGCCCCTGGCGCGGTGGGGAAAGAAGTCCTGGGTGGCGCATATCGCCAGCGCCGAGCGCCAGATCAGCACCCGCACGTCGAGGTCCGGGTTCTCGTCGGCCAGGCCGATCAGCAGGGCGCCGAGATCCGGCTCGTCGCGGGCCTCGGGGA
>DASZQQ010000148.1:0-6039 GCA_035549595.1 Caulobacteraceae bacterium | reverse complement strand
CGCCGCCAGGTCGAGAACGGAGAGATCGGGGGTCGCGGTCATGGTCAGGCTTCCGGTCGCCGGCGGAGGGCCGCCGTCGCCAAGGCATAGCCCGGCGCCGCGCCCGCGCGACCCGGAAATTGCGCCTGCAGCGACCTCGGTCCTAGACCTGCGTGCGCTTCAGGATCCCCATCAGGAACGGGGCCATGTACTGGCGGTCGGCGTCCTCGGGGCCGTATTCGGTCGGCCTCAGGCGCATGTCGGCGACGCTGTTGACCGCCGCGCTCAGCATCTGGGCGGCCACCGCGGGGTCGACCGGCCGCAGCACCCCGGCCGCCGCCCCGTCCGAGATCATGCCGGCGAAGCGCCGGGCGATGCGGTAGGCGCGATCGACCACCCGCCCCCGCTCGGGTTCGGGCAGGGACTGCAGGGCCGAGGTCCGCATCAGCGGGCCGCGCGGCGACATCTGGAACTCCGCCAGCGCCGCGGCCGCCGAGTGCAGGCGCACCCAGGCGTCGGCGTCCAGGTCCAGGGCCGCCAGCTGGGCGCGCTTCAGGAGATCCAGGGTGCGGTCGAAGCCGGCCGCCACCAGATCCCCCTTGGCGTCGGTGTGGTGGTAGAAGGCGCCCTTGGTGCGTTTCAGGGCCGCGGAGATCCGCTGCACCGAGGCGCCCTTGTAGCCGTGCAGGTTGATCTGCCGCGTCGCCGCGATCAGCAGCTCCTCTGGCGGCCCGCCCTCGGCGCGGCCCGCCTCCAGGTTCAGGGGCCTCGGGTTCCAGACCGCGTCCGGGCCGGCCAGGCCGTTGAGGAGCACGTCGATGACCCGTTCGGCCAGCCGCGGATAGTCCTCCAGGTCGTAGAGGTGCAGCCACGCCCTCAGCCAGTAGATCTGTTCGAGGATCAGGTTGGTCCGGGCCGCCGCGGCGTCGCCCCGCAGCCACGCCAGCTCCGGCGTCCGCAGTAGCCCGCGCACCGTCCGGAAGAAGGCGTAGTACTGCCGGCCCACCGCGCCCTGGTAGGGCTCGCCCAGGGTGCGGATGTCGGAAAAGATCGGGATGTCCGGCGCCTCGCCGCGGGCGATCCGCCCGGCCAGGTCGAAGTAGCCGCGGATCAGCCTGGCCAGGCGCTCCTCCGCCGTCGGTTCCGCGGCCGCCGCCTCGGCCAGGGCCGTCATGCGCGCCAGTCCGGCCTCGAAGCAGGCCGCCGCCAGGGCCTCCTTGCGGCCGAAGTAGTAGGAGACGCCGGTGGTGACCATGCCCGCGGCCGAGGCGACGTCGGCCAGGGTCATGCCTCGCGCGCCCAGCCTGTTCAGCAGGGCGGTCGCCACGCCGACGATGTGCTCGCGGCGATCCTCGAACCGGCGCCCCCCGCGCCGCTTCGGCTGCATCGCCGGCGCAGGCGTTGCGTCGGTCTCATCCCTCGCCCCGGACTCGATCGTCATGCGCCCGAGCTTAGCCGTCCGGCGGTCCCTGCGGCGAGGGGGCACGAGCTTCAGGTCACGCGGCTGATGGCCGCCGCGCGGGTCGCGGGATCCTCGCCGTGGGCCAGCTCGGCCATGGCCGCGGCCTGGGCCAGATTCGCGAGGTTCTGTTCGTGCGCGGCCTGGTCGATCCGGTAGAAGCGCAGCACGAAGATCGCCAGGGCGCTCATCAACGCCGAGACCGGAAGGTAGGCCACGGCGAGATTGTGCACGATGGCCGGATCCACGCTCCCCTGCTGGGCGTGGGCGGGAAAATGGACCGCCGCGACGATGAGCGCGCCCAGAAAGGCCCCCACCCCGGCCGTGATCTTGGGCAGCAGTCCGTTGGCCGCGAACAGCAGCCCCTCGGAGCGCACCCCGGTCCGTGCGGCGTTGTCCTCGACCACGTCGGCGACCATCGACGAGACGATGATGAAGCCCATCAGGCCGAGCACGCCGGCCAGGAAGGCGTCCGCCATCAAGAGGCCCGTCAGCCAGACCGAACCATTGGCCGGCAGGAGGCCCAGCAGCCTGGCCGAGATCGGGATCAGCGAAGCGACCAGGGAGACGCTGAAGAGGCTGATCATCGTCGGCTTCTTGCCCCACCGCCGCGCGGCCACCGGCGCGAGGAAGGTGCCCAGAAGCGTCGCCGGCACCGAGGCGAACACCATCAGCGACACGGTCTGAGGCGCGAGCCCCCAGAAGTACAGGTAGAGGAACGGGTTCACAGTCGCCGTCACGCCGCCGGCGACGCCGGAGATCAGGCCCGACACCATCAAGGCCGCCATCGAGGGGTTGGCCAGCGCCGCGAACGACGTCCGCAGGCTGTCCAGGAACCTGCCTTGCCGCGCCGGCGCGAGGCTCAACGTCGGGATCAGCCGGTGGGTGGCGGCGGTCGACGCCAGGATCGAGACCATGATCACCACCGCCGCGATCGTGCCCCACTGCGCATAGCCGGCGCGGTTCAGCACCCCCAGCGTGTGCGTCGCGTCACGCCGCAGGAAGACCGCGTTCAGCAGCGTCACCATCACCGCCGCCCCGGCGATGCCGAACAGCCATCGGTAGGCGATGAGGCTGGTGCGGTCGTGGTAGTCGGGGGCGAGTTCCGGCGCGAGCGCCGAACTCGGGATCTCGTAGAGCGCCGTGCAGAAGCGCACCACCGCCAGCACGCCCACCATGTAGGCGAAGAGAGCCATCGGGCCCCAGTCGCCGGGCGGATTCCACAGCGCCCAGAACGAGACCGCGCACGGCACGGCCGAGGCGTACATGAAGGGATGGCGCCGGCCCCAGCGGGTCCGGACCTGATCGGACCACTGCCCGACCAGGGGATCGACCACGGCGTCGATGATCTGGGAGATCATGATCGCCGCCCCGACCAGTACCGCCGGCACGCCGACGGCCTGGTTCAGGAACTGGACGATGATCGAGGTCGAGAGGGCCTGGCTGGCCACGCCGAAGGCCACAGAGCCGGCGCCATAGCTGAGCCTGGTCCCCAGGCCGATCCGCGGGGAGGCGGCGGAGGGCATCTGGTCAGGCTCAGCGGAAACGGACCTGCAGCTCCAGACCGTAGGTTCTGGGCGGAATCAGGCCGATGGTCTGGTTGTAGGCGGGGAACCCGGCCGCGGGCGCGCCCAGGAGGGAGGCGGTGACGTTGTCCGCCCCCTTGGCGTTGGTGGCGTTCTTGATGAAGCCGATGACCGTGAAGCGGTCGTCGCGGTCGGTGAAGCTCGCGCGCAGGTCCACCTGGCTGTAGCTGGCCGCCAGGTACCAGGGCCGGTTGAAGATGCTGTCGTAGGTCTTGTCCTTCCAGATCCAGCTCGCCGAGACGTTCAGGTTCCCGGGATCCAGATGGAAGGTGTAGTTGGCATTCAGGCTGATCTTGTTGCGCGGCGACTGCGGCACGGTCTGGCCGTGCAGGTCCTGGTTGCCCAGGCCCGGCTGCACCGTGTCGACGAAGCAGCAGCCCTTGTCGATCGTCGCGTGCAGATAGGCGTAGTTGAACATGATCTGCAGGTCCGGCGTCGGCTGCCAGATCGTCTCCAGCTCCGCGCCGTACGAGATCACCCGGTCCATGTTGAAGAAGAAGGTCGTCACCGGGCCCGTGGTCGGCTGCACCGACAGCGGAATCTGCATGCCGTCGTAGAGGTAGTAGAACAGGGCCGCGTTCACCTGCAGGGTCCGGCCGAACACCTTCTTGCCGCCGATCTCGAAGGCGTCGATGGATTCCGGCGCCGTCTCCGGCTTGGCCGACAGGGTGCCCGAGTTGAACCCGCCCGACTTGTAGCCTCGGCTCCACTTGGCGTAGGCGAGCGTGCTGGCGTCGGGCGTCCAGGCGATCCCCGCCGTGCCGGTCCAGGCGCTCCAGTTGTCGTTCAGGCCGCGCGAATAGACGCCGGTCGCCGCATTGAGGGTCGGCGGGCCGACGACACCTGGGAACGAGCCAAACGATATCAGGGCGCTGGTGATGTCGAGCACCGGGGTGAAGGCGCCGTAGATCGCGGCCGGGAAGCCGCAGGCCGGCAGGCCGAAGCACAGCTGGCGGGTGTTCTCGATCCCTTCCTTGTGGTCGTGATTGTAGCGGATGCCCCCCGTCAGCTTGATGGTGTCGGTGACCTTCCAGTCGATCTGGGCGAAGCCGGCGTAGGAGTCGGCGCGCATGTTCTGGTCGATGTAGTAGATGTCCCGGGTCGGGTTGGCCGGCCCGTTCGCCGGCGTCGCCAGCTGCGGCTGGTTCGGCAGCGGGATGTCGACCGGCTGGTCGTATTCCTCGTGGTACTGGTAGAAACCGGCGATCCACTGCAGCGGCGCATCGCCGGTCGAGGCGAGGTCGACCTCGTTGCTGTAGTAGGACTTGTTCTCCTTGTACTGGAACAGCACCGTCGGGAAGACGGTCAGCGGCGGGCAGGCGAAGCCGCCGCAGACGGCGCTCGGCGTCGTCGGGAACTGGTAGCTGGTCATCGAGGTGTTGTCGAAGTCGGTCTCCAGCGAGTAGCGGTAGGTCGTGTACCCGCCGATGTACTTCACGTCCGCGTTCCACGGCGTGTGCCAGGTCACCTGGCCGGTGACGTTGTAGTCGGCCGCAAGGTGCGCGTGCTCCGGCGTGTTGGTGCTGAAGGTGCGGATGTTGGTCGCGCCCGGGTTCTGGGTCTGGGTTCCGACCTCGGTGAAGCCCGCGGTCGTGAACCCGAAGGCCGTGCCCGGGCCCAGGCTGCCTGGCGGGAATGGCGAATAGTCGTACGACCCGATCGCGTTGCCGCCGCGGTAGCTGGAGTCGTAGCCGAAGTTCGACGCCTTGATCCAGACGTTCAGGTCATGGCTGAGGTCGATGTCGGCCTGACCCTCGACGTAGTAGCTGTTGCCCCGTCCGCCCTCGTCGGGGCCGCCGGCCAGGTTCTTGTAGTAGCCGCGCTTCTGATCGGTGCGCGAGGCCGCCAGTCGCAGGCGCACGTTGTCGTTCACCGGCCCTGAGACGGCCCCCTCGAGATTGTAGTAGCCGTAGTTGCCAGCGACGCCGCGGATCTCGCCGTAGCCGTACGAGGTCGGGCGTCGCGAGATGGCGTTGATGGCCCCGCCGATCGAGTTGCGGCCGTAGAGGGTGCCCTGCGGCCCGCGCAACACCTCCACCCGGTCGACGAACAGGGAATCGCCGGAGGCCGCGACCACGCTCGAGTTGTAGAGTCCGTCGGCGTAGGTGGCGACGCCCGGGTCGGTGGACAGGTTGTTGGTCTGGCGGCCGACGCCGCGCACGAAAGCCCGGTCCAGCGAGGTCGAATAGGCCAGACCGGGCGTGAAGTTGGTCAGGTCCTGGATCGTCTCGATGCCGACGAGGTCGCGTTCCTTCGAGGTGTAGGCCGACACCGCCACCGGCACCTGCTCGAGGTTCTCCGAGCGCTTCTGGGCGGTCACGATCAGTTCGCCCAGGGTCGTCAGGCCGCCGGAGTCCGCCGCGGCCGCCGCCACGGTCTCGGCCCTGGCCACGCCGCCCAGGCCCATCGCCGTCGCCATGGCGGCCACGCCGCACGACGCCCACAGGTTCGCACGCTTCGACATCGGCTTCTCCCTCCCCACGGCGCTTCGGCCGCTTTTTGTCTCTCCGGTACGCCGCTCACGTCTCGAAACGAACTTTCAGGCGCGACGCCTTCCAGCCCATCCGGCGCTTGCCGACGGCCGCCCCAACAGATTGCAAAGGCAAAACACAGGACGCCGCGACAGGGCGCGGCGGCCGGTCAATCGCCATAGCAACGTTATTTTGAACGGACGGTACTGACGATTCCAAACGAGCGCCAGCGTTTTTCCGCAGCGTCAACGCAAGCCGCAGTTACATCGTGCTGCGATATGGTGCTTTCCCCGGCGCGGGGGCCGTGACACGCTGGACGCATGCGCCCGTGCCTGGAGACCTACGCCCCGCTCTTCGTCCTGAAGCCGGCGGCCACGGACGTCTGGATCGTCGACGGCCCGGAGGTGCGCATGCCCTACCTGGGCCTTCGCATCCCGTTCACGACGCGGATGACGGTGGTGCGGCTGGCGGACGGCGGGCTCTGGCTTCACTCGCCGATCCAGCTGGACGACGGCCTGCGCGCGGCGCTGGAGGCGCTCGGGCC